>JBMFUH010000457.1:0-1564 GCA_049966735.1 Isosphaeraceae bacterium | reverse complement strand
CAAACCCGCCCAGGACCGGCAAGGCTGCTGGGGACTCAGGACAATTCCGCCGGTGAGCCCCCCGCGATTTACGAGGTTGCCGATTCGGTCCAGAATCCTGCGCCCCGCGGGTCCGAAGCCTCAAGCAATATCTTCGTGCGCAGCCGCGGCTCCAGCAGCGAATGGGTGGAGGGACCGACCATCACCCGGAGAAGGCAGAGACGGAGCTTCATCCTGCGCCTGCTGCTCCTGGCCTTCGCGCTCTTCGCCGGCTGGTATTTCGCGACCCGGCGCGCCTGGCTCAAGCGACGTTGACAACGACCCTGCCGAGGTTGCCAGCCTGGCGCACGGGGACTTATCATGAACAAAAAGCTCGCGACAAGGTTGAGAGTCCCGGAGGTCGATCCCATGGCCGTGACAACTCCGTCTGCCAAACCCGTTGGGCCGTCGTCCCCCACTCGCAACGGAGCCATCCCGCCCCTGGAGAACGGCGACCGCTTGACCCGTGCCGAGTTCGAGCGGCGCTACGAGGCGATGCCTGATCTCAAGAAGGCTGAATTGATCGAAGGAGTGGTTTACATGCCCTCACCGGTGCGGCAGACATTCCATGGAAGACAGAACTCCCACCTTGACTGCTGGCTCAGCGTGTACGAGGCCAGTACGCCGGGTGTCGAGGTCGGTGTCAACAGCACCGTGCAACTTGACCTGGAAAACATGCCCCAGCCCGACTGTCTGCTCTTCATCCAGCCGCAGTATGGTGGCCGAGTGCGAATCAGTGAAAAGGGTTATATCGAGGGCGCTCCCGACCTTGTCGGCGAGATCGCTTCCAGCAGCGCCAGTTACGACCTGGGAGACAAGCTCCGGGTCTACCGGCGAAGCGGTTGCCGCGAGTATCTGGTCTGGCGCGTCCTTGATCAGCAGTTCGACTGGTTCGTGCTCCGCGACGAGCGTTACGAACCCCTCGGCCCGTCCGCCGACGACATCTTGCGCAGTGTCGTCTTCCCGGGGCTCTGGCTCGATCCGGCGGCACTCCTGCGCGGCGACGTCAACACGGTCCTGGCCACGGTCCAGGAAGGCCTGAAGTCCCCCGAGCACGCCGAATTCGTTGCCCGGCTGGAGGCTTCCCGGATTCCTTGAGCCTTGGCTGGTCGAGATTACCGCATGAATCCGCGACGTCCGTGAGCCCGGAATATGGTTCCGATCATTCTTCCCGCGGTACTTCTTGGATGATCGTCCAGAAGGGCCCGCTCACCTTTTTCTGGAGTCTCATGTATGCCTCCCGGGCTTCTTCCAGGCAAAAAGCACCGGCGGATATCTTGGCGCCGAGGTGGGCGTTGGTCCATATGGCGCGTCAGGCTAGCACCGGCAATGCTAGCTTCTGCTGCTTCCGCTTTTCCTTCTCGATGAACGACGCCAGCGGCTGGGTTTCCTCGCCGAAGCGCTCGACTTCTTCGAGCAGGGCCTGGACCATCTCGTCTTCCTTGACGTGGCGGATGGGCACTCCTCGCTTGAAGATGATCCCCTTGCCGCTACCGGCGGCGATGCCCAGGTCGGCCTCCTTCGCCTCGCCGAAGCCGTTGACCAG
>JBMFUH010000456.1:0-5880 GCA_049966735.1 Isosphaeraceae bacterium | reverse complement strand
ACGGACCAGGCCATGTCACACAATGTCACAGTTACGCACGATGAGGCCCAGGACAGGTTTTGTTCCGCACTGGTTGGGCAAGCCTTGCGGGTCACGCCGGGATGGACGGCTGTATCGATGGTGAGGATCGGCAGGTGCCCCCAGAGCCTCGGCGGCGACGGTTCGATCGCTCGGTGATGCATAGGCACGGGGCGACGGGGTTTCGAGGCGGGCTCGGGGCCGCTCCGGTGTTTCGCGACCCTGTACGTCGGATCAACATGGCGGCATCATATCCTTTTTCTGGGGGTTTCCCGCGACCGGCGCTGGTCGATCTCCCGGCGACTGCGGCTCTTGTAGTCGCGCAGTTCTTCCATCCCGTACTGCCGCGCCAGGCCGCGGGCACTGACGCCGGGCCTGCTGGCCTTCAAGACGAACCATTGCTCGCGATCGAGCCACGCTTCCTGCCGCACCAGGTCGGCGTGCTCGCGGAGCAGACGGTCGCGCTTGTCGATGTTGAAGTTCTGGTGGTAAATGCCCCGGTCAAGGTCAAGGGTGATCCGGCTGATGTTCACACCCTTGGAGTGCTCGTCCAGCAGGAGCCGACCCGAGATGTCGTAAACCAGGCAGTCCGACAGCAGCGTCGAGGTCACGATGTAATAGTGGTGGTTAATGGCGTGGGCTTCCAGCGACGACCCGGCCGAGTATGCACTCGGCCAGATGACGAGTTCGGCCCCTCGATCGGCCAGACGCTGCCAGACTTCGGGGAAGTTCACATCGAAGCAGATGGCCAGGCCGACGCGGCCGAAGTCCGCCTGATGGACGGGCACGTCGCAACCGGGTTCGACGGGGGGCTGAAGGTCAAACTCGGACCAGTAGGGATAAACCTTGTCGTAGGTCAGGACGACCCGCCCCTTGCGGTCGATGAGCACAGCGGTGTTGCGGCGATGCGGACCATCCTGACGGTCGATTGGACAGACGATGTACGTGCCATGCTTGCGAGCCAGGGCTGCCATCGCCGTCACGGTGGGCCCGTCGAGCGTCTCCCGCGTGTCACTGCGCTGACCGCGCCAGGTTTCGGGCAAGGCAATGATGTCCGCGCCCCGTGACCCTTCGCGATCGACCAACTTAACAATCTCCGCCAGCGAGCGATCACGGAAACTGAGGCTGATCACACGGACCGGTCGACCGACCGTTGCGGAGCCAGGAGGGTCGCGATCCGGGCCTGCCGCCCCGTGGGCCCCATCGACGCTTAAGATCGAGCCGGCCAGTCCCGCGGGCCCCAGTCGCAAGAAATCCCGACGCTCGACCCGGCCGCGAGATGGAGACTGATCATTCATGGCGGGCTCTCCTGGTGCCTTGAGTGACACGATCTTTCACTGGAAATACAGGCTTGTCGGCGGAAGAACGCTCCTCGTCCTTGTCATCATACACTGCTCAAGAAAGGCCGGTTACCCATTGCTCTGCGGCGACAACGGAACATGATGAAGGAAACGCGAGAACCATGCGCGTTCCCGACTCTCCGCGTGAGGGCCTCCGGACGAAGACGGTTCCGAGTGCCCTGATCTGCTAGCCAGGATATTATTCATGTGTTTGTCATTTAATATGTTCAAGTGTCTGGACATCCTGTTCGTCATGGCTGTCTCCTGCGCGGCGGCAGACTGGGACCATCCGCTATGCCAGGATGGAGGAGGCGTCTGGCGCCGGCGTCTGCCGGTGACCGTTTCGAACCCGACCGATCAGGTCCTGAAAGGCCGTCCGGTACACCTGGCCATTGGTAAGGACGCCAGCTCGCTTGCCGGAGCGGCGGCTGAGTCGATCCGAGTCTGCGACGCGTCGGGGCAGGAGATGCTCTTCGCGATCAACGACTCCCGGGGGACGCTGGTCACCAGGGGGCCGATTCCCCAGGACGGTGCGCTCACCATCCCTGCCGAGTGCGGGCCGCGACAGTCTGTCAGATATTATGTCTACTATGAGAATCCCTCGGCTGGTGAGCTGGCCGACTTCCTGGAAGCCCGGGAGGGGCTGATCAACGGCGACCTCGAGTCAGGGCACGGCCGAACACCGAGAGGTTGGATGCACGATGAAGCCGACTCGACACATCGGTCGCAGTGGAGCACCGAACGGCCGCAATCAGGCAGGCGCTGCTTGAAGACCGTGGTCGCCGCCGGCGCCGAACCCTCCTGGATCTCCACGCGCCAGGCTGGCATCCACATCAAGGGGGGCGCTCACTACCGGCTCAACGCCTGGGTGCGAGGCCAGGACGTCCAGGGCCAGGCCGGATGGTACATCCACGTGGGGAATGAGGAAAACCCGATGCTCGCAAGTCCCATGCTCAGCGCCGGGCAGGGCACGTTCGACTGGAAGCAGGTGACCGCGGAATTCACCGCGCCGGCACAGGCGGATCGGGCCGACGTCGGGACCGTCCTCCGGGGCACCGGCACTGCCTGGTTTGATCATGTGAGCCTTGCGTGCCTTGACCCCGACGACGTCCGCGCGGTGGCGGGTCGTCCCGAGCACCTTGAGTTGAATGAGGTGGGTACACTTCCCCCGTGGCCGGCAGCTCCGTTGCATCGGGCGGAAATCAGGATCATCAACCTGGAGCGCGAGCCGAAGAACGGATCGCAGGCCTGTCTCGAACTGGCGATGCTCCAGGCTCGAGCCCGGGGCCGCGTCGAGCCATCGTCGCTTCGGCTGACCCTGAATGGGAAATCAGTCCCACTCGTGGCCTTGGCCAACCGGCTCCTCTTTCCCGTGAACATCCCGGCTCGAACAATTCAGACGGCGTACCTCGATTTCTCCCGCGGCGCGGAATCGAACGGTTCTCCGATGCTCGACCGATCCCTCGTCCAAGGCCGCTTCAACCTCGTCCGCAATCCCGGGTTCGAGGAGGGCGACGGAGTTCCCAAAGGGTGGACGAATACCGGCCCCAGCGCATCCGACGGCGTGAGTTTCGGTCTGGACGCTCCGGGGAGGGCCGACCTGGGCAAGCATTGCCTGCGGATGCACGTGCCGGCAACAACCCCCGCCTCGTGGCGCGGATGGCGGCAGGATGTCCCGGTGCGGCCGGGCCGCACGTACCTGGTGGCCGCGGAGATCAAGTGCCAGGGCGTGAACTCGGGGGAAGCTCGCATCCACATTCACTTTCTTCAGTCGGGTGGCGACCTATGCCATCAGGATGCCATGACGAGCGTCGGGCCGGGCGTGCGCGAGACGACCGACTGGACGCTGGTTTCAGGCATCCTCACCGCGCCCGCGGATGCCGCCACCCTCCAACTCCACCTGACGATGGAGCGGTCGGGAACGGTCTGGCATGACTCGGTGCTCGTCTCCGAGGTGTCGAACGCATCGGTCATTCGGTTCTTGCACCGCCCTGATCCGGAGAACCGGGTTCGCCTCTGGCAGGTGCCCGCGATCGTCAAGGTCTTTCCCGATGACGACCCGCCCTTGCAGACGGCCCCGGCGCTGATCGAGCTGGCACGCAACGAGCGCGAGCCGCTGCAACTGGCCGTCCTGAGCAAGGTCGCCAGGAAGAACGTCCATGTCGTGGTCGACCCGCCAGTGAGCGCGGCCGGAGCGCGGATCAGCCAGCCAGAGATCGGCGTGGTCGGCTATGTGCCGGTGGACCACGCCACCGGCTACTACCAGTCCCGGAGCCCGGCGTGGCACCGGAAGACTCCCGGGGGTTCAGGCCAATCCGACGGCTGGCCCGGTCTCTGGCCGGACCCGATCCTGCCCAGGGACGCGGTCGACCTGGCCCCGGGTGTCACCCAGCCAATCTGGATCACGCTGAGCGTCGGTGCCGAAGTTCCGAGCGGTGATTACCAGGGTCGCGTGAAGCTGTTGTCAAATGAAGAAATGAGCGCTAGTTTGCCTTTCACGGTTCACATCTGGGATTTCAGGTTGCCGGATCGGTCTTACTTCAAGGCCATTTACGACATCGGCCTGGGGCCCGGCGGGTGGGCATTCTGGGGAAAGAGCCAGACGGAGGCTTATCCGGAGATCGCCCGGGCGATGGCACGTCAGCGGCTCTGCCCGAACCAGGTCCATCCCGACCCCACTTTCCACTTCAAGGACGGCCGCGCGACAGCCGACTTCACCGCCTTCGATCAAGCGGCCCGCGTCTACTTCGATGAGTTAAGGTTTCCTCATGCGTACATGCCCAACCTGTTTTATCTATTCGGCTGGGGGTTCCCGCCCAAGACCTTTTTCGGCGAGCAGCCCTTTGCCGGCGATCCTCCATTTCAGAAAGCGGACCGCGGCCGGCTGAGGCCCGAGTACAAGCGCGCCTACCAGGCTTGCTTGAAGCTCTTCTGGGATCACGTGAAAGAGAAAGGATGGCAGGATCGGTTCGTGCTCTACATCTCGGACGAGCCATTCTACCAGCAGGAACCGATCCGGCGGCAGATGGTTGCCTTGTGTTCGATGATTCACGAGGTCGACCGCCGGATCCCGATCTATTCCAGCACGTGGCGGCACGTTCCGGAGTGGGACGGATCGCTGGACATCTGGGGCATCGGCCACTCCGGCGAGGTCTCGCGGGAGACCATGGACCACATTCGCGGCCAGGGAGCGAAGATCTGGTTCACCACCGACGGTCAGATGTGCCTCGACACGCCCTATTGCGCCATCGAGCGGCTCTTGCCTCACTACGCGTTTCGCTACGGCGCCGAGGCGTACGAGTTCTGGGGAATCGCCTGGCTCACGCACGATCCGTATCGATTCGGCTGGCACGCCTACATCCCGCAGACGGATCAACCGGGTCAGTCATACTGGATTCGCTATCCCAACGGCGACGGCTTTCTGCTCTACCCTGGCAAGCCGATCGGCCATGATGGCCCCGTCAGTTCGGTACGCATGGAGCAGGCGCGCGAAGGGATGGAGGATTACGAGTACCTCGTCTTGCTCCGAACGCTGGTCGCCCGGGCCAAGGCCGCGGGTCGAGACACGGCGCGGGCTGGTCAAGCGCTCGAGGAGGCCAGCCAGCTCGTGCCGATGCCGAATGCTGGCGGTCGCTACTCGACCGCGATCTTGCCCGAACCGGGAAAACTGTTCCGCGTCCGCCAGGACCTGGCCAGCGCCATCGAGGAGCTTTCCCGCTAGCCTCGGCCAACGAGCGCACAGACGGAGATGTGACGATCCACCGCACCTGCACAGGAAACTCTCCAAACATGTTGCCACGTCGCCTGATCGTCCTGAGCGTGATTGCCGCGTGCCTCGTCGCTGACGCAGCCAGTGCGATCGAACCGTCGACCAACGAGCGCGGGGCCGCCGGCGCGTGGGTCCAGGGGACGCTGGAGTCTCGCGCGGCTGCAAGTTTGCCCTTCTCCTTCGGATATGGCGGCAAACCCTCCGGCGGTCTGATCGGCTCATGGAAGCGGGATGTGAGCGTGCGCACGCTGGAATCCGGACGCACCGAGCGAACCATCTCGCTGATCGACCCCGCCAACGGCCTCGAGGTGCGGTGCGTGGCTGCGACGTTTGACGACTTTCCCGCAGTGGAATGGATGCTCACTTTTAAAAATGGAGGACAGGCAGATACGCCGATTCTGACGGACGTCCAGGCCCTCGACGCTTGCTTCGGACCGGGGTTGCCTGGCCGACGCTTCAGACTGTATCACGCGGCGGGGAGCCGGGCGCTTGTCAACGACTTCCAGCCCCGTCAGACCGAACTGGGAGAAAACGGACTCCTGAATCTCGCGTCGTCGGGCGGGCGATCTTCCGACGGCAACTTGCCCTTCTTCAACCTGGCCTTTCCAGGAGGAGGAGGCGTGGCGCTCGCCATCGGCTGGACGGGCCAGTGGGCCGCGTCGTTCCGCGGGCTGACGCGGGGACGCATCCAGATCCGAGCGGGCATGGAACTGGTCCATACGACACTGCACCCGGGAGAGGAGATCCGCTCTC
>JBMFUH010000455.1:0-5890 GCA_049966735.1 Isosphaeraceae bacterium | reverse complement strand
CTACCGCGTCCAGAAAGAAACGCGGGGAGCCGGCAGGCTGGAAATGAAGAAATACTGCCGTCGCGAGCGGAAGCACACTCCCCACAAGGAGTCGCGGAAGAAATGAGCCCGGTCGCTCTTTGACCCCGCCCGGGAAATCGAGACCGACTGCCCCGCTTCCTGATGGCACGCTTTCTCACGACGATTGCCCGTCACGGCCGCGAAATCATCCGTGCCTCGCGTCCAGTCAGGGTAGGCCCTTGATACGAGCGTAGCTCAATTGGTAGAGCACCGGTTTCCAAAACCGGCGGTTGGGGGTTCGATTCCCTCCGCTCGTGCTGCATCCCGCACGATACACGACCAGAAAAACCGAGAATCGATCAGGATGGCCGGGCGACCTACCGGCAAAACACGCGAGACGGGAGCCATGGGTAAAGTGAAAGACGAAGCGTCGGCCTCCAAGCCGGCGAAGCCTCAGAAGGGAAAGCCAGGCGGCCGCCAGCCGAGCACCTTCACCCTGTTCTTCACCAACTTCCTGAGCACGGCTCTGTTCAAGCCGATGCAAGGCTGGTATGCCCGGCTTTACACCGCACTGGGGCTCGGCGTGCTGGCCGCCGCCGGCGTTTACAGGATCTTCGGGGCTGTCGAGGATGAGACGCCAGTCTGGCGGTTCGGAATCCCCTCGGTCGCGGCGCTGGTCCTGGGCTGGATCGTCTTCCGCGTTGTCCATTTTCCACCGTTCGCCGAATTCCTGATCGCGACCGAGGCGGAGATGAACAAGGTCTCCTGGACCAGCAAGGACGACCTCTACCGCGCCACCACGGTTGTGCTGACGACCGTCTTGCTCCTGGCCGTCTTTCTGTTCGTGGTCGACTGGATCTGGCTGTTCATCCTCCGACACATCGGTGTCCTTCAGTTCACTGGTGGAGGAGGCTTCGGCTCGACCGCTTGATGAGCAGCCCTCGCTCAGACCCGTGAAACCCATGCTCCGCCTGGGCGAGCGCGGAGCCAGCCGCGGACCGCCGTCCCCGATCATGCCCCTGGCCTCCTTACCGAACTCGACCATGACTGACCCGTTAGACAACCCAGCCGAACCGATCGAGGAGCCCGAAGACGCGACCACCGGCAGCGCGGAGGCCGCCGCGCCGGAGGATTCGTCGCCCGCGGCGGAGCCTGTTGCCGAGGAGACTCCGGACGGCGGTCAGCCACCCTCCAGGAGGACACCCAGACGGCGCAAGGCCGCGGAGGTCGAAGCGGCGGAAGAAGCCCCTCTTGAGGCCGGTTCCGAACTCGAGCCCGAGGTTGCCCCGGCTGCCGAGCAGTCCGGATCGGCTGAAGCGGACGACGAGGAGCCCCAGCCCGATCTGGTCTGGTACGTGCTCAAGGTTCAGAGCTCTCGGGAAGACACGATCCGCGACGCCCTCAAGCGCCGGGTGAAGATCCAGAACCTGGGCAGGTACTTCGGCAAGGACGACAGGGGCGAGCCCCGGATCGTGGTGCCCACCGAGAAGATCACCGAGATCCGCAACAACAAGAAGCGGATCGTCGAGCGCAAGACCTACCCCGGCTACATCATGGTCCAGATGGAGCTGAACGAGAAGACCTGGTTCCTGGTCCGTGAGACGCCCGGCGTGGGAGACTTTGTCGGCGCCCATGGAACCCCGACCAAGATGACCGAGGTCGAGGTCAACCAGATGCTCCACCAGGAAGAGGAGAAGACGACCGTCGAGACTCCCAAGGTCCGCATCGACGTGGAGCGCGGCGACCGTGTGAAGATCAAGGACGGCCCGTTCGAGAACTTCGAGGGGACCGTCGAGGAAGTCATCGAGGGCCGCGGCCTGGTGAAGGTGATGCTCATCATCTTCAACCGTCCCACCCCGGTCGACCTCGAATACTGGCAACTGGAACGAATCTGAGTGGCGGGTGATGAGTGGCGAGTGGCGAGAAAAGATGGGTTTTCCACTCGCCACCCGCCACTCGCAACTAGAGCGAACGAAGTGAGCGAAAAATGGCCAAGGTGATGACGGCGAAGGTGAAGCTCCAGTGTCCCGGCGGACAGGCCACCCCGGCTCCTCCGGTCGGCCCCGCGCTCGGTCAGCACGGGGTGAATATCGGTCAGTTCGTGATGCAGTTCAACGAACGGACCAAGGAGATGAAGGGAACGACCATTCCGGTGGAGATCACCATCTACTCCGACCGGACGTTCGAGTTCATCACCAAGAGCCCGCCGGCGGCCGTGCTGCTCAAGCAGGCCGCGGGAATCGCCGCCGGCTCAGCCGTTCCCAACAAGACCAAGGTCGGCAGTGTGACCGCCGATCAGGTCAAGAAGATCGCCGAGACCAAGTTTGCCGACCTCAACGCCCGCGACCTGGAACACGCCTGCCGGATCATCGCCGGAACCGCCCGGAGCATGGGGGTGGAGATCAAGGGGTGAAGACGGAGTGGCCAGTTAGCAGTTGCTGGTTGACGGGTTAGCAGTAGGCAGTTTGGATCTTCAATCTCCGGGCTGGTAACTGGCTACTGATAACTGGCAATTCATAACGACCGGCCTGCCCAGGCGCGACCGCCCGCCACCGGCCGGGAAGAACACAAAACGGCGGCAGCCCTGATGGGCGAAAGGAGAGAGGACTTGCCCCAGCACTCGAAGCGTTATCGCGCCTTGCGCGAGAAGGTCAAGACAAGCGGCACGGTTCCCCTGGCCGAGGCCGTCAAGATCATCAAGACCTTCGGCACGACGAAGTTCAACCAGACGGTGGAAGTGTCGACCCACCTGGGGATCGACCCACGCCAGAGCGATCAGAACGTGCGCGGGTCGGTGGCGCTGCCCCACGGCATCGGCAAGAGCGTGCGGGTAGCGGTTTTTGCCCAGGGCGAGAACGCCGAGAAGGCGCGAGCCGCCGGCGCCGACATCGTGGGGGCCGACGACCTGGCTCAGCAGATCAAGGGAGGGACGATGGACTTCGACGTGGCCTTGGCCACGCCGGACATGATGGGAATCGTCGGCCCGCTGGGCCGCGTGCTTGGCCCCCGTGGTCTGATGCCCTCGCCCCGATCGGGCACCGTCACCACCGACATCGCCTCCGCCGTCCGCGAGTTCAAGGCCGGCAAGATCGAGTTTCGCAACGACAAGGGGGGCAACGTGGCCGTTCCCGTGGGCAAGATCAGCTTCAGCGAGGAGCAGTTGGTGGAAAACATCAACGCCTTCCTGGGCTATCTGCGGACGCTCAAGCCGGCGGCGGCCAAGGGAACCTATCTCCAGTCGGTGACGGTCTCGGCCACCATGAGCCCCGGAATCCGGGTCTCGGCCTGAACCTCCGGAAACAACGTCGCCTGGAGCCAGGGCGGAAACCGTCAACCACGAAGACCATCGGGAACAATAGTTGAAACCATGAGTAAATACGTCAAGGAACTCATGATGGATCAGCTCCGGTCGGATCTGGGCGACAGCCGGTCGCTCCTGATCGTGGACTTGAAGGGGCTGGACGCCATCTCGGAGTATCAGTTCCGCCGGGACCTGCGCAAGAAGTCGATTCGCGTGCGGGCGCTCAAGAATTCCCTGGCCCGCCGAGTGTTCTCGGATGTCGGCCTGGACGGGTTGTCGAAATATCTCGAGGGGCCATCGGTCCTGGTCTGGGGTGGAGAAGGGGTCGGAGAGCTGGCCAAGGAAGTCTCCAGCCAGGTCAAGAATCTCAAGAAGCCCGAGATCAAGGGGGGCGCCGTCGACGGGTTGGTGATCGGCCCGGCGCAGGTCGAGGATATCACCAAGCTTCCCAGCCGCGAGCAATTGATCGGCCGCGTGGTCAGCCTGGCGCTGGCGCCGGTGCAGCGCGTGCTGGCGCTGGCGGGTGCTCCCGCGAGCAATCTGCTGTCCCAGTTGAAGACGATGTCCGAAGCATCAGGCAGTGGAGAGGGGGAGCCGGAAGCGGCGCCCCAGCCGGGTTGAGGACCGGGCCTTCCCGCCCGGCCGCGGGAGAGTGCCGCGCCCCTCGCGGAACAGTCTCCAGGCAGGGTTCGCCGGCCGCGTGCTCTGGCCCCCTTTTTTCTCAATTTCACCCCTGTGCGTTTGACGCACGCCCCTAAAATGATCATGATCTGATCGAGAGAGCAAGAAAGGACCCGACCCCCAATGTCCACCGCTGAAGCCCCCTCGTTTGCCGATAACATCAAGAGCCTGGGCGATTCCATCGTCAAGCTGACCGTCCTGGAAGCCAAGGCCCTGGGTGACTATCTGGAAGTCGTGCACGGCATCAAGCCGGCAGCCGCCGCCGTGGCCGTCGCCGGTCCTGCCGCCGCGGCTGCCCCGGCAGAGGCCGCGCCTCCCAAGACCGAGTTCGACGTCGTCCTCGAAGCGATTGGCCCCAACAAGATCAACGTCATCAAGATCGTCCGCGCGGCCACCAGCCTGGGCCTCAAGGAAGCCAAGGACCTGGTCGAGTCGGCGCCCAAGGAGATCAAGACCGGCATTTCCAAGGACGATGCCGAGAAGCTCAAGAAGGAACTTGAGGACGCCGGCGCCACCGTGAAGATCAAGTGATCCGATCGGCGACCGCCCGGCGCGCTGGCTGTCTTGGGGCGGACCCAAAGCCCCTCGGGGATTCCTCAACCACGGCCCTGGACAGACCGCAACCATGACTCCGCGCGTTCTTGCTGTTCTACCCCGGTCCTGGCGTCTTGCGGGGCGCCGGCATCGGGGTATCGGAGCGCGCCTGGAAAGCTCTCGACCTCCGCCGTCGTATGCGTGATGACTCGATTTCGATTGACCGCGATCCCGTGCCCGTACCCGTACCCTTCGCCTTGTTTCGCAGTGCTGGGCGCCTCGACCCGAGTCGACGCCGATCTGGCCGTCCGCCGGAAGAGGCCGGATGGTCCGCCGGCTCGAGCCGAAGCTCCCTGGCATTGCGAAAAGCGGGTTCCAGGCCGGCTGCCGATCTCAGTTCGGGTTCCGGCTGGTTCTCCTTTCTCCCTTTGAGGAGCGCGACGACATGCCCACTCCGACCACCGTGCGCCGCATCATCCCTTCCCGAAGACGGAATTTCGGCCGGATCCACGACGAGTTTCCGGTTCCCGATCTGACTGTGATCCAGACGCGTAGCTACGAGCGTTTCCTCCAGGCCGACGAGCCCCCCGAGAAGCGAACCGACACGGGCCTGGAAGGCGTCTTCCGGGAGATTTTCCCGATCGAGAGCTACGACAAGACGCTCAAGCTGGAATACCTTCGGTTCGACCTGGGCAAGCCGCGGTACGACCCCGACGAATGCCGCCAGCTTCGCTTGACCTTTGGCCGTCCCCTGCACGTCTGGCTCCGGCTCAACAAGGGCGAGACCGTGCTCGAGGAGTCGGTCTATCTGGGCGACATGCCGATCATGATCGGCGGCGGCGAGTTCATCATCAACGGCGCGGAGCGCGTGGTCGTCAGCCAGCTCCACCGCTCGCCCGGGGTCGATTTCGTGGTCGAGGTCGAGTCGGGCGACAAGAAGCTGCACGCCTGCCGGGTCATTCCCGAGCGCGGAAGCTGGATCGAATTGCAGGTCACCAAGAAGGAAACGCTGGGGGTCCGGATCGACCAGTCGGGCAAGTTCTCGGCCATGACCCTCTTGCGCGCCATGAGCCCGCGATACTCGACCGATGAGACCATCCTCCAGGCCTTCTACGAGACCGAGGCGATCGATTCAGCCGACCCCAAGGCGGCGGCCAAGCTGGAGGGGAAGGTCGCCTGCGGCGATATCGTCGATCCGACCACCGGCGAGGTTCTCGCCGACAGCGGGGCGACCATCTCCAAGGCCCTGGCCCAGATCCTGGCCGACGCGGGCCACCTGGGACCGATCCAGGTCATCAAGGACACCCGCGAGCAGCTCATCCTCCAATCGCTCCAGGAAGATCCCACGACCGACCACGAGAGCGCGCTCTTGCG
>JBMFUH010000454.1:5218-5892 GCA_049966735.1 Isosphaeraceae bacterium | reverse complement strand
GCCAGAAGCGGCAGGGCCTGGCCAGGCTGAGGAACGATCAGACGCGAGCCGTGGAAAAGGTCGCCGACCTGAGGCGAGATCGAGACGAGATGACCGTGCATTCGCCGGCCGACGGACTCGTGTATTACGGGCGCGGCGAGCGCGGCAAATGGTCGACCGCCGCGGCCGTCGGGTCCAAGCTCCATAAAGGCGGTGTGATCCTGCCCGACGAGGTGTTCATCACCGTGGTCGCGCCTCGCCCGCTCGTCATCCGCGCGACGGTGGACGAGAAGGATCTCCATGCCCTCGCCGGGCGCGCCGAACTCAAGGGCCACGCTTTTCCCACGGTTGACCCCGCAATGTCCCTGGTGGCGTGTCTGGCCGGTCTCACGTCGGTGCCCCGCGAGGCCGGCAAGTTTGACATTGTCGCCGATGTCGAACTCGGCCCCGACGCCGCACTCATCAGGCCCGGCATGGCGTGCACACTCAAGTTCGTGACCTACCGGGCGGCCAGTGCACTCTCGGTTCCCTCTTCGGCAGTCTCGGAAGACGAAGCCGACGACGGCACCATCACGCGGGTCGTCTATCTGCCCAGGAAGGACAGCAAGCCCGAAAAGCGGACCGTCAAGATCGGCAAGACCTCCGGCGGCAAGACCGAGATCCTCTCCGGTCTGCAAGAGGGGGACGAAGTGCTC
>JBMFUH010000454.1:0-5208 GCA_049966735.1 Isosphaeraceae bacterium | reverse complement strand
AACGGAGAGCGGTGTCATCGAGTTGATTTGTGAGACAGATTACCATGCGGATCATATCATCAATCAGGGATATCTTGGTGATCGCGACCGGCCTGACGCCGGCAGTCGCCGCCCAGGGGCCTCAGGAGAAGGCGGGGTCAGAGGCTGCGCACTTTATGACGGTCGGGGAAGGGGCCCCGTCAGCGCGGTCTCATCCGCATCCCGGTCCTCCCCAGCCGGTTTCGCCGGAGCGCCTTGCCTCCGCCGTCAATCGAGGCGTCACGTTCCTGCTCGACGAGCAGCGGCCCGACGGATCGTGGGGATCTCCGGAGCGGACCAAGAACCTGAACATCATCGCGGGGATCGGGTCGCACCACGCGTTCCGCGTCGCGACCACATCGCTTTGCGTATCGGCCTTGATCGAGCTTTGCCAGCGCGGCGGTGAGTTCGGCCTCGCCCACAAGGATGACGTCGAGCGGGCAATTGTGCGCGGCGAGGAATTCCTGTTCCGGGAACTTCCCCGCGTGCGCTGGGATGATCCGATGCTCATCTATAACGTCTGGGCGCACTGCTACGGCATCTCGGCGCTCGTGCGGATGCACGGCCGTCAACCCGGCGACAGGGCCCGGCAGGCGCGGATCGAACGCTTGATCCGCGACCAGTACGACCGGCTCACCAGGTATGAGTCGGCCGAGGGAGGCTGGGGTTACTACGACTTCGGCGCGGGGACCCAGAGACCCAACAGCGATTCGGCCAGCTTCCTCGATGCGGCGGTTCTGGTTGCCTTCCATGAGGCGAAGAACCTGGGCGTGCCGCCGCCCGCGAAGTTGACCCGGCGAGCGATCGATGGCCTGACCGCCCAGCGCAAGCCGGACTTCAGCTACCTGTACGGCCTCTACCTGCGCTACAAGCCGATGATGGGCATCAACCGCCCCGGGGGCTCGCTGGGCAGGTCGCAGGCGTGCAACCTGGCGCTCCGGCTCTGGGGCGATTCCAAGGTGACCGACCAGGTGGTCCGGGAATGGCTTGACCGCTTGATCTCCCGCAACGGCTGGCTCGACATCGGTCGCAAGCGTCCCATCCCGCACGAGTCTCATTTCCAGGTCGCGGGCTATTTCTATTACTTCGGCCACTACTACGCGACACTCTGCGCCGAGCTGCTGCCGCCGGCTGAACGTCCGTTTTACCAGGACCACCTCACGCGCATCCTGCTCTCACATCAGGAAGCGGACGGCTCGTGGTGGGATTACCCGCTGTACAATTACCACCAGCAGTACGGCACCGCGTTCGCCCTGCTTTCCCTTGTGCATTGCCGGCACGGGCGATAGCGTTTCCCGCCAGCCCAAAGCGCGAACGGGCCGTGGTTTTCCCACGTCCGAACGACCGAGCGGCTGATAGAATGGAATTGCGGTCGCTGGTCTGCCCGGAGAGGACGAAATCATGCCGATCCACGACTGGGCCCGCGTCGATGCCGGGTTGTTTCACAATTTCCATCAAAATTGGATCACGTCGATTTCCCATGCGCTCAACACAGGGAGGCTGCCCCCAGGATACTTCGAGCTTGCCGAGCAGTCTGTGCGAGGACCGATCCCGGATGTCATCGCCCTGAGACTCTCCGCGGGTGGAGCAGAGCCTCCTGAAAGCGGCGGTGGACTGGCGGTCGCGGAGGTCCCACCTCGTGCTCGTGTGGTTCGGCGTACCGAGATGGACGTCTACGTCCAGAAGGCAGATCGGATCGCTGTTCGCCACGGTCATGGTCAGCTCGTTGCCGTGATCGAGGTCGTCTCTCCCGGCAACCAGGCGAGCAAGGGAGAGTTGCGGACCTTTGTCGAGAAGGCCGCCCAGCTCATCCGCCAGGGCGTTCACCTTCTGGTTGTCGACCTGTTCCCTCCTACCAAGCGAGATCCCCAGGGAATTCACAAGGCCATTTGGGATGAGTTTGAGGAAGAAGACTTCGAGCCGCCGGTCGGGCAACCCCTGGTGCTCGCGGCCTACGACGCCGGGCCGCCTCCCGTGGCGTATGTCGAATCAATCGCCGTTGGCGAGGCCTTGCCCAACATGCCCTTGTTCCCGCGGCTGGAGATTTATGTGCCGGCACCGCTGGAGACCACGTACCAGGCGAGCTGGAACTTCTTCCCTGCTGCCTTGAAAGGGTTGCTCGAGACGCCAGCCGGCGAACCAATTCCGCCGTCTACTCAGGCCCGATCGGGCCAGTGATGGCTCTTGGCGATCTGGAGCACCGCCTCATGCAAGAGGAGGGCGAAGGAGTGGGAGTAGGAGTAAGAGTAAGAACAGATGATGCGGTTGTGCTGAAAAGTTGGAAATTTCGAGACGGCGAAAATGGGAAAAGTTCGCACGTTTCTATGGTAGACTAATAATGGCGTAATCCATTCCGACTCTTTGGCAAATCGCTGAGAGAATTGAGGCATTCCGGAAATCTCGTCCGCGGGGCCGGCCATGATTTCTCCAGAGCTGTCGATGCGGCACCGGTGTCCAACAAAATCCAGCGGGAACTTTGGACAATGTCACACAATGTCACACTCTGGACGAGCATTTCGAGCCTGTGAGGCGACGGACCGGGCCATGTCACACAATGTCACACTTTGGGGCGAAGATTTGCTGGCTGTGAGGCGACGGACCAGGCCATGTCACACAATGTCACAGTTTCTCACGGTGAGATTCAACAACCGAGGGAAGCCCGGATTGGTTTGTGGGTGGCGCTGGGCGGGTTGGGTAAGTTTTGTGGGTTGCTCCGGGGTGATTGGTTCTATCGAGGGTGGCGAACCGAGGGCGCACTCAGAATGTCGGCAGCGATGAAGGACGAGAAGACTGGCCTGGGTCCTCACCGAGAAAGTCGCGAAACAAAGCCAACCTTCATGATTCCTTCACGATTGGTGGCAGTCCGGGTGGGAGATTGGTAGACCATCTCCGAGGCGGATTCTGGGCCTGGGGATGGACCGGCACTGTCCTTCCGCATTCCTCACGCTCGATCCGGCGGGTGATGGCTTTTGATGATCTGGAGCACCGCTTCATGCAAGAGTCCATTGCTGGCCAGAAGGCTCGTCCGGGCGATCGGCAAGGGCTCGCCGCGGCAGGTCGTGACCGTGCCGCCGGCCTCCCGGACGAAGAGGCAGCCGGCGGCGAA
Source organism: Isosphaeraceae bacterium (assembly GCA_049966735.1). Classification (GTDB taxonomy): domain Bacteria; phylum Planctomycetota; class Planctomycetia; order Isosphaerales; family Isosphaeraceae; genus Aquisphaera. The sequence continues at coordinate 2,084 of JBMFUH010000454.1, read as the reverse complement.
GTCCCAGGGTGCCAGCTCGTACTCGAAGAAGGCGCCGAAGGATCCCAGGGCGACGTAGGCCAGGTCAAGCGTCGCGGCGCCCATCCGGCGAACGCCGTGGATGTTCTGGTGCAGCAGATCGCGAACCGCGCTGAGCGTCGCCTCCATCATCGCCCCGCGGTCGTAGTAGTAGCCGAAGCCGATCAGGACCTCGTCCAGCCGCTGGTTCCGCGCGACCTGCACCCGCTGGCCGTTGTGGTAAGCACCCTGGCCCGCCGCGGCCAGGAACCAGTCGTCGCGGGTCGGATTGCCCATCACGCCGCAGGCCGGCTGCCCGCGATGATAATAAGCGACCGACACGCCGAAGTGAGGTATTCCATGAACGAAGTTGTTCGTGCCGTCAATCGGATCGACGATCCAGAGGTGCTCGCTGGAAAGCACCTCGGGCTGGACGTTGTCGCCGCCGTGCAGCTCCTCGCCCAGCACGGCGTGCTCGGGAAACGCCTGACGGATGACCGCGACGATGGCTCGCTCGGATTCGAGATCGGCTTCGGAGACGAGGTTGTAGCTGGTCGCCTTGCCTGGTGCTGACTCCTTGGTGAAGACCGCCGCGCCGGTTCGGAAGTAGCGGGCCGCGATCGCCCCCCCCGCGCGGGCAGCTTTCTCGGCGACCTGAAGCGCCTTGAGGTTGGGCGTCATGGCTTTCTCGGTCCGTCAAAGGCGGCAGGCAGCAGGTCGTGAACAGTCCGGACAATCAGGTCTTCGGTTTCCGGAGCAAACCGGGTGGGGCGGCCGTAGAAGACCATGGACATGTCCGCCTCGTAGCCCCCCTCGTCGAGCACCCGCTTGGACGCGATGTAACAGGGGACGTCATTACTGTAGGCGGTGACCCAGACGCGTCTCGCGTCGGTCTCCCACTTGATCCGGAGTGCATAATCGACCACGACCTCGCCCCCCAGGAAGACCATCGCCAATTCGTCGCCGAAGCACCAGGTCTGGACAGGGTAGGGGATGGTTCCGGGCAGCGTCTCCCCGCGATCGAGCTTCTCAAGCAACGTCCGGGCGAGGAACCCCTCCGCGCCGGGGAGCTTCGAGCGACGCTCGAGTGCCTGTCGGTCGGGGAGTCGGCCGAGGGGAAGCTCGATCTGGCGGAAGCGGGCCTTGATGTGACCGGGCAGGGGGGTGAGCGACGACGAGAGCAACCGTTCGGTTTCTCTCGCCAGGGAGGCGGCGTGATTCTTCGCATCACTGAGCTTGAGCCGGGGCTCGGGGTTGGCGTCGGCGCCGCAGCCGATGATCACGAGGGCCGTGGCGCCAGGGTGCCGGCGCTCGATCTCGTCGCAGGCGTAGCCGGCCCACTCGGCGCAAATCTTGTTGAACTCGCCCCCCAGGGTTGTGCAATGGCAGGCGTAATTCACGAGCACGGCCCGGATCTTGCCGGACGGGTCGGTCACGCGGAGCACCGGCAAGGTGTGATCGACGGGCCCGTTGGGATTGACCCCGAATCCCACCCACTTGCCCTTCTTGAGCACCCGCCGGTTGGCCGCGAAGCCGACGTTGCCCTCGCCCCACGACAGCTTGGCGGGCGCCCGGGCAGCCAGAGCCTGGAGTGCGACCTTCTCCAGCGCATCGGTCAGCTCACGCGTGTAGCGATCGATCCTCGCCTTCTGATCGGCCGGGATCGGCTTGCCGAAGATGAAGTCGATTCCACTCGTGAGGGCGGGGCCACAGTGAGTGTGAATGGCGCAGGTGACCAGACGCTCGCGGCGGACCTTCGCCTTGGCCTGCAACCGCCGGGCCACCTCGTTTGTGAGGAACGCGCCGACGTGGCAATTGTCGACGGCGATCAAGACTGCCGGCCCGTCGTCCTGCTCGCTCCTCGCGTCGCCGCCGATCGCGAGCGCCCGAACCTTGAGCGGGCTGGCAATCCCCTCGGACTCGGTCGTCCGGCTGCCGTAGCCCATCAGCCGGACCGGGCACGACGGCGTGACGTCGACCACGGCCGCGCCCACGGGAACCGTCGCGGGATCCGGCTCATCCGTCCTTGCCGCCGCGACCCCGACGAAGATAAAGATTCCCAGCAAGATGAATACGTTGTGTCGCTT
>JBMFUH010000453.1:0-5899 GCA_049966735.1 Isosphaeraceae bacterium | reverse complement strand
ACTGACGGAGCTTCTCGGCCTCGGCGAACTTGGCGTAAGCCTTGGTCTCATTCCCCTTGGCGAGCAGTTCGTTGGCCTCGTGCTCGGCGGCGGCGGCGGCGGAATCCGCGGCGGGGATGACCGCCGGAGCGCCCGGGCTGGTCCGAGACCTGGCCATGGCAATGTCATGGAGCACCGACTCGGCTCGGTCGGCGGTGAGCGGCGGGACGACGTTCATCCGCTCGGCCTGGCGGGCCTTGGCTTCGGCCGCGTCGAGCTGGCCCTTCTTCATCAGCTCGCGGGATTCCTGGACCAGGACGTCGTAGACCCCCTGGCTGGGCTGCTCTCGGGCGGGCAAGTTGCGGATCCTGTCGCGCTTGCGCAAGGCCCGGGCCGCCGCGGCGACCTTGTCCGGGTTGTCCTCGAAGAAGCCGTAGTTCAGGTTCCAGTTCTTGACCTCGCGGGCGATGGCTTCGGCCTGCTCGTACTGGTGGTTCGACAGGGCGGCCCGGGCTTCCCGGAGCTTGGCCTTGGCGGCCTTGTGATCGCCTGGCAGGGTGGAAGCGACGTTGGCGACTGTTCCGTCCTTCTTGGGACGCTCCTTCATCAGTTGGGCGCGGAGCTTTGCCGGGGTGATATCGAAGAGGCCCCACTTGACGTCCATGGCCTCGGCCTGCGCCAGCTTCTTCTCGGCCGCGTCGTAGTTGCCCAGGGCCATCTGCTCTCCGGCCTCCTGGAGCAGCCACTGGGCCTGCTGCTTCGTATCGGCCGTCACGACCAGGGAACCGGCCCCCCCGCGCACGGGATCGCCGGTCTGGATCGTGGTCCGCGCAACGGGCGCCCCGGGCCGATCGGCGGTTCCAGACGCTGCCGCCGGAGCCGGGGTCTGGGCAGCGGCCGCCGGCGCGGGACTGGCCGTGGCGGCGGCGGGAGCCTGGACTTTGGACAGCTCCTTCAGATAGGCGTCGAGCGTGTCCTGCTCGTCTGTCTGAAGCTGGTCCCGGTACATCCGCGCCGCATTCAGATATTTGGTGGCGAGCTCGAAATTCCCGCTGTTAAACAGTTTGGCCCCAGCCTCCAGATACTTGATCGGAGGAACCGGCGCCGGCTTGCGGGACGCCGCGACTGGCGACGAGGCCGCATCATCGAGAGCCGCGCCTTCCGTGGCCGCTCCCCACGAGCCCAAGATCAAGATGACAGTCAGCGTACTGAGCCTTCCCAACGCGACCTCCTTTCGCCGCAACGAGGACAACCGCCAACATCCCTGAGGGCGGCTAACGTTTGAGTGTCCCCACAGCGGGAGACCATTGTCTGGTGCCTCATCGGTCCCGCTCCGAAATCGCGGAGCGGTTGCTTCTCCAATCACCGAGTCTCTGGCGAAACCAAATTGCTCACATGCGAACTGGGGATCTCGCGCCGAGAACGGGGGGAAGTAATGTGAGGGGTGTGTACCGCGAGTTCCCCAACAGGTCAAGGCGAATGGTGCAAGAATCGCCAGAACGCGGAAATTCACTCGGAGCTCGACTCCCAGGATCCCGCGGGCCGTCCATCGCTCAGGTTCGCCGAACTTGCTTTGGAGAGAGGCGACAATTCCGCCGACTCCGGATCGGAATTCTCCGCGGATAGTTTAATAAAGCTGTAGAACTCGTCTAGCCGGTTCCTCGGTGTTCTCGTTCCAGCGGGGATTCAGGGGGGGCCATTCGAGCGGGACGTCCCCCCCAAAAGGGCATGGTTCATTCCGAACGTAACAAGTCCGCCGACGATGCGGCTCGTGGGAGTCTCGGCTTTTTAGCCGGCCCCAAGCCCGGCGCGCCGGGGGACTCCAGCAGGACTTCAGGCCGCGAACTTCCCCTGGACTACCGGACTCGGAGAGTGTGACCCAGCATCGCCCCCAGTTGAACCATGCCATAAAAAGACCCCCATCGTGACGATGGGGGTCGAAGCCGAGACATACGCTTGGGTGCTCAGATGTGCGAAGGAGTTCAGCGGCCCGCGCCACCCATCATGCTGCCCATCATGCTGCCCATCATGCTGCCGTATGCCGAGCCCGGTTCGCGCTTCTTTTTCTCGTCTGATTCCTTGAGCTCGCGCTTGTAATTCTTGTCGATGTCCTTGCGGACCTCGTTGTTCAGGTCGTCGGGCTCGAATCGAGCCATGACGGTGCCGTCTTTCTTGAGCAAGAGGGCCAGGGCGGGACGTTCCAGGCCGCCGCCGGGGAAGCCGAGCGGCAGGGCCTGCATTCCCCCGGAGGCGTCCAGGACAATCTGATGGGTATTGCAATCAACCTTCTTGGACTGTCGTCCCTCGCCTTCCGAGTTGGGAATCGCCGCGCTGCTGAAATCGCCGATGACCTCGCCCGCGCCGGCCATGTAGGTCTTGGTCACTGTGATGCCATCCTTGGGATCGAACCTGATCACCTGGAAGTTGACCTTCATGTCAGACTTCGGGCCCGGCGGCAGGGGGGCCATGGCGTAAGCGGCCACGTCGGCTGGCATGTTGATCTCATCGGTGGGCTCGCTCCAGGGGCCGAAGAGGAATTCGGCCTTGGTTTCGACGCCGGAGTTGATCACGTCGTCGCGCTTCCAGTTGGGGTTGAAGACCACGATCCGCGTCCGGTAGCGGTAGCTGTGGTCTGGTTCGGGGGTGAAGTCGAGGGCGCGGATCATCACGCGCTTCTCTTCCGTCTTCCAGAAGTTTGTCACCTCGGGTGTTCCCGCCATGCCAGAACTCCCCATGGGACCCATCATGCCGCCCATCATGCTGCCCATGCTCATGCTGCCCATCATCCCTCGTCCCCCAGAGCCACCCGCCATGGACATGTTCTTCATCATCTGTTGCTGCATGGCGGCCATGCTGCCGCCCATCATGCTGCCCATTTCACCCATGCCGCCAAGGCTCGGCGGCGGCTTGATTTCCTTCTTCTCCTTGGGAACGAGGCTGGCGATATGGACCTTCTCGTAGAGGCCGGACTTGAGGAAGGGGAGCGGGTCGACGAGGTTGTCGGGAAGCACGGTAGTGGGGGCCAGTTCCTCTTCTTCCTCGGGAAGGTTGTCAAGGATCTTGATGTTCTCATCGACATCGATCGGTTCCCACTTCGACCAGGTTCCGTCCTTCTGGATCATCTGCCGCTCGAGGTCGAGCCGGGCGTAGTTGGGCGCGGCGCCGGAGTTTTTCAGGGCTTCACGGTAATTCGCCACGAGCTTGGCGTGATCGAGGGTGCCGGTGACGGCGACCCAGCGCAGGCCCTTGGTGATCTCCTTGAAATCCTGACTCGGGGCGTTCTCTTTCTTCTCATCGGCCTTCCCCTTCTCCTCGGGCGCCTGGTCGCGGCCGACGAGCGAGGCGCGCAACTCCTTTTGCTTGCGTGCTGTCTCTTCCTTCTGTTCTCGCTCGATTTCAGCCTGGCTCTTTTGCCGTTTCTTCTTCCGTTGTCCGCCCATGCTGCCCATCATGCTGCCCATCATGCCGCCTTGGGAACGTCGCTTCTTCTTCTTCTTGGGCTTCGGCTTGGGGGGCTTGTTCTTCTCGGTGTCGATCTTCCGGTTGCCGTTCTCGTCAAGGTCGTAGACCAGGGCGCCGCCGCGTCCCGGATAGGCGTAAAGCTCGTTGACGGCGATGAGCGTCGGGGTGTCTCGAAGCAGGCCGGCGCCCGGCTCGGGACTGACCCATGGGCGCTCGGGTTTATAGTTGTCCGCGACCAGCACGACCTTGGAGGAATCCTCGGCGTCCTTGGCGAAGTTGGTCGGCTTGATGTTGTCCGCCTCGAGCTTCTTGATGATGTCCTCTGGATTCTGCCGGCGCTTGAGGTTGGTATCCGCGGCCTCCGCCGTCTTCTGGATCTCTTCGGGTGTGGTCTGGATGGACTGCATGTTCAGTGCGGCCCCCAAACAGACCACGAACATCAGCGATGTCAGGACGACGGCGGCCTTGTCGCCGTATCGCAAGCCAAGGTCTTTGGCTTTCTCGGCCATGGGATGGGCCATGCGAGCATCTCCTCGTTATTCAAACGTCCCTCGAGTGTCCCGTGATTCGCACCTTGTGACTGCTCTGCTCGCCCCCGGACGGGGCCTTTATTTCTTGGTTGCCTCGATCTTGGGAGCGGCGGTCTTGGCCGGTTCCTGAGCCTTGGCTGGCGTGGTCTTGGCCGGCTCCTGAGCCTTGGCTGGCGTGGTCTTGGCCGGCTCCTGAGCCTTGGCTGGCTCGGTCTTGGGAGCGGCGGTCTTGGCCGGCTCCTGAGCCTTGGCTGGCTCGGCGGTCTTGGCCTGGGCTCCGGCTCCGGCCTGCGGGGTCTCGGCCGTGACCTGGCCAGGGCTCTCTTCGGCCGCCGCCTCGGTATCCTTCGGCGGGTTGTAGAAGCGGGCCTGACCGTAAACCTTGACCTCGACGATGTTGTAATAGGGGTCCACGTGTGAAACGCCCTTGGTTGCCTCAACCTTTTTGAGTTCTTCCTCGCGGGTCTTGCGGCGGTCGGTGGATCGCTTGTCGACTCCCTTCTTCGTGTCGGCCCCACCACCCATGGAGCCCATCATGCTGCCCATACTCATGCTGCCCATCCGGCCCATGTTCGCGGCCATCATGCTGGCATAGCCTGCCGACATCATGTCCGTGAATCCGGAAGCCGAGCCGCCGAAGCCCGACATCCCGCGCATCCCCATCATCATGCCCATCATGGATGAGGTGTAGCCGCTGAAATTGATCCCCATGCCCTTCTCGGGCTTGGTCACCTTGGAGCTTGGGCGCTGGAGATCGAACTCCATGACCTGGATGGACATGGGAGAATTCTCCAATCCCACCAGCAGGTCCTGAATCCGGTCCTGGTCGATCAGCACGGAAAGCAAGAAAGGGAGGATCTTGTACTGGTCTTTATCATTGGGGGGCGGTACGTAAGAGACGGTCTCGGGGTTGCTGTTCGAGTTCGCCCCGCCCATCATGCTCATCATGCTCATCATGCCGCCCGGTCCGGCCGCATCTCCTCCGGAATCGGTGGCGGGCTGCTCGGTGCCCGGCGCGACGATGGGCTCGGCTTCCTTGAGGGTGTCGCCCTTGGCGATTGACCGCTGGTCCTGGGCGACGCTGTTGCCGACTTCCAGCAAGTTGATTTGCCTGATGATCGCGGAGTCCCAGTTCTTGGCGTTCGTGTTGACCTTGGCCACGACATCCAGCACGGTCCGCTGGATCCAGAGCCGTTGCTGGGCCGCCCAGACCACGCCCAAATCGGGGGGCTTGGCGATGTCGACGGTAACGGGCTTGAGCAGCGTCTCCTTGGGAGGCGCGGAAACGATGCCTTCGCCGGTTTCGGGATCGAACGGGCGGAAGCTCTTGTAGACCTTATCGACGTAGTCCTGATACGCGCCGGAGAAGTAGTCGACGATGGCGACCTGCACGGAGCCCGGGTCGACGTCCTCGGGCCAGTGCGGACCCCACTTGTGGAATCGCGCCTCGACGATGCTGGGCCAGTTGAGCAGAGGAGCTTGCCGACCGTACAGTTCCTTCCAGGCGGTGATGACGTCCTTGGACAGGATCTGGGTCTTCTCCTCAACGAGGGGCTTGTACTGGTCGTTGGGAATGCCCGGGGTAGTGTATTGCTTCACACCCTTATAGGCGGTCTCGATCTTGCTCGTCTCCTTCGTGGTCGCGTCCTGGACAGGACGCGAACCCAGAAAGTAGGCGATGATCGAGAACAGGGCCGCCGCGCCCACCGCGATCCAGAAGCGATACTTGATACACTGACGGAGAAATTCCTTGAGTTGATCCATGGTCGTGTACGCCTTCTCTTGTCGGTTGTCAGTGGTCAGTGGTCGGTTGTCAGTGGGCTAGCAACTAGAGCGGTTTACCATTGAGTTGCATCCGGGCGCGGTACGATTTCCTTCTCCCAGGGGGAGAAGGTATGATCACAACGGTATCTCTTGAAAGCTGTAAG
>JBMFUH010000452.1:4270-5905 GCA_049966735.1 Isosphaeraceae bacterium | reverse complement strand
GCGTCGCAGATCCAGTAGTCGTTGACGTGAGGGTTGGTCCGCGGCTTGACGCGCCAGATCCGCCCCTTGTTTTCCTCGGAGCTGATGTTGCAGCCGGTCGAACAGTGGGTGCAGACCGAGTCGTGCTTGCTCAGGAACCAGACCCGCTGGCTGTGCAGGAAGTCCTTGTCCAGAAGCGCGCCGACCGGGCAGATGTCGACGACGTTGCCGGCCAGCGGATTGCCGTCCAGGGTCAGGCCCGGAAAGACGTCGATCTCGGCATGGTTGCCCCGGCGCATCACCTCCAACTCGCCGGTCTGGGTGATCTCGCGGGTGAACCGGACGCAACGGGTGCACATGATGCACCGGTCCGCGTTGAGCTGGATCAGGTCGGAGACGTCTTTGCGCGGATTGACCACCCGCTCCTCGACGAACCGATGGCTGGCCTGGCCGTGGCTGTAGCTGTAATCTTGCAGTCCGCATTCCCCCGCCTGGTCGCAGACGGGGCAGTCGAGCGGGTGATTGAGGAGCAAGAGCTCCATGATCATCCGCTGATGTTCCTTCACCTTGGGGCTGTCGGTCACCAGGACGGTCAGGTCCTTGGCGGGAGTCTGGCAGCCGGGAACGAGCTTGGGCATCATCTTGATCTCGCCCGTCTTCGGGTCCTTCGACCCGACCTCGATCTCGCACATCCGGCAGTTGGCCACCACCGAAAGGGCGGGGTGCCAGCAGTAATAGGGAATCTCGATGCCCACCCGCCGCGCCATCTGGATCGCGTTGAGCTTCTCCCCTTCGGGAATCGGATACTCGGTGCCGTTGATGATGATCGTCGCCATCGTGGTAGCTGTCCCCTTTGGGAAAATCAAGCGCGCCCGTCGGGCGCCGACAGGGCGCCAGCCGCGGTCGGGGCCGGCATGACCGGAAGCGTCCCCAGAATGCGTCCGGGATACCCTCCGGCGGCGATCTCCTCTTGCAGCCGGCTGATCTTATGGGTCGGCGACTGGTTCGCGCGGATGAAATCTTCCAGCTCGCCGCGGAACTTGGCCAGGGCGTTCTTGATCGGCCAGGCGGCCCCATCCGCCAGGCCGCAGATGGTCGTCCCGGGCATGATGCCCATGTTATTCGCCAGTTTCAACATCACGTCGAGGTCTTCGAGCCGCCCGCCCCCATCGCGAATCCGCCGCGCCATCTTGTAGAGCCAGCCCGTGCCCTCGCGGCAGGGGGTGCATTGCCCGCAGCTTTCGTGAGCGAAGAAGCGGCAGGTATTGTACAGGTAATCGATGATCCGCGTCTGGTCGTCGAGGACGGTGACGGCGGCCGTTCCCAGGCCCAGGCAGCCGGGCTTGCGCAGGCTCTCGAAGTCCAGCGGCGTGTCGAGTTCACTCGCCGAGAGCAGCCCCATGCTGATGCCTCCGGGCACGGCGGCCTTGGCCTTGCGGCCTTTCCAGACGCCGCCGCCGTGCTCCTCGATGAGCGCCCGGCAGGTGATTCCCAGAGGAAGCTCGACGCAAACCTGGCGGTTGACGTGCCCCGAGATCGTGTACAGCTTCGGGCCGTAGCTCTTGGGCGTGCCGATCGATTTGAACCAGCTCGAGCCGCGCTCGACGATGTGCGGAACGCAGCAGAGCGTCTCGACGTTGTTCACGACCGTCGGCT
>JBMFUH010000452.1:0-4260 GCA_049966735.1 Isosphaeraceae bacterium | reverse complement strand
AAGGCCCCCTCGATGGCCGGGAACGGCGGCTTGATGCGCGGCCAGCCGCGCTTCCCTTCAAGGCTCTCGATCAGGCCCGTCTCCTCGCCGCAAATGTAAGCTCCCGCGCCCCGGTGCACCCAGACGTCGAGATCGAAGCCCGAGCCGTGGATGTTCTTGCCCAGGTGGCCGGCGGCCCTGGCCTCGGCGATGGCCGTCTCGAGGACCCGGTAGGGCTTGATGTACTCGAAACGAAGGTAAATGTACGCCGTCCTCGCCCGAGTGGCGAAGCAGGAGATGAGGATGCCCTCGAGGAGCTGATGGGGATCCCTTTCCATCAGGTAGCGGTTGTTGAACGTCGCCGGCTCGCTCTCGTCGGCGTTGACGCACATGAGCGTTTCCTTCCGGTCCCTGGGAAGGAACGTCCATTTGAGCCCGCAGGGGAAGCCGGCCCCGCCCCGGCCGCGCAACTCCGAATCCTTGACCAGATTGACGATCGCGTCGGGCCCCAGCGCCAGCGCCTTGCGGGCCGCCTGGTAGCCGCCGCGCGCTTCATAGACCGCCAGCGTGTGGCTGTCGGCGATGTTCCAGTTGCGGCTCAGAACGGGTTCGAAGTCGGACACGTCTTGACTCTCGTGCGGTGTCAACCTTGGTTCGATCACAACATTAACGGACTTGACTGGGTTTCCCCATGAGGATCTGCTTATAAACGTTGAAAGTTGCTTCACCCATGTCGATTTGACGCTCCATGATGTCGCGGGCAACATCAAATGGCTCGTTGTGGTAGAAGACGTCGATCCTGATCTCGGGTTCTACCGATTCGATTTCCTTCGAACACGATTTCGCCATCTTGCTGGCTTTGACCCTAGGAACGCCGTGAAATATAATGAGGCACTCTCCCACCACATTCCAGTACCCCTTTTTTCTTTACTAGTCATAATAAGATTACGCCCTTATATTCGAGAGCGTTGAGTATATCAAACGCCTTTGGAGCATGAAAGCTAACTTAATCCGTTGATCGGATGATTCTCCGGTTCATCCAGTCCCCCGACAGCGGGCCCGCGACAACATCATACCAGGGATTTCTCCCAGTCCGGCAGTGGTTTTGCCCCCTGGGCTGACCGCGGAAATGCGCGACCAGGGACCAATAGTCCTCATCGTTTTGTGTGCCTCGGATGAACCACGCACAGTCCAAGCCCGATAGGACGTCCCTCGGAATCGCGAAGCAAACGACGGCTGGTCGTGTCCCAGGAAATCGCGCTTCGGCAAGGTCGCCGCCCATTTCTCAGCCTGGTGCAACGACGTAGTGGTGTCGAAACCAGGACCAAAATCATGTGCCCGGCGGATCGCCGGATGGTTCAACCCAATACCTCCCAGCAAGGACCGGACGTGGGCGTCCACGGTACCGTGATCGAGCCTTAAATCGGGGTTTGTCCAGGACATTTCCGGGCGACTCCAGAATCTCTGCCGAAAGTTCTTGATCGGCAGGTCTCTTCCCGAGACATCACTCTTGCTTCTCCGGCCCGCGCTTCAACTCCTCCAGCATGGCGTCCACCGACGCCTCATCGAGCGGGCCGAAAACGCGGCCGTCGTCGGCGAGTGCCGCCGGGGCCATGTCGCAGAGTCCCAGGCACTCGGCGTACTCGACGGTCAGCTTGCCGTCGGCCGTCGTCTCGCCGGGCTCGATCTGAAGCCGATGGCAGGCGTGCTCGAGCAGCTCGTCGCCGCCCCGGAGCATGCACGAGAGCGACCGGCAAATCCAGACCCGCACCTCGCCCACGGGCGCCTGCGGGAAGAAACCGTAGAAGCTCATCGTGTCGTGCACTTCGGCGGGAGTGATCTCCAGGAGTTCGGCGATCTCGGCCATCGCTTGCAGCGGCACGCACCGCAGGTGCTCCTGCACCAGGTGCAGCGCGGGCAACGTCACCGCGCGCTTGCTGGGATACCTGGGGAAAAGAGCGCGGATCTTTTCCCGGAGCGGCTCGCTCAGGATCGAGATTCGCGGGGCCGGGGTCGTCGCGTTGGCTGGCATCGAACAATCGTCCTCGATTCAGGTCTCGTTCCGCGGTTTTTGTCTCTCGCTCACCGGTCAAGCTCGGCCGCGATGATGTTCAGGCTTCCCAGCACGGCCACCACGTCGGCAATCATGTGCCCCTTGATGATGTGCGGGAAGACCGCGAAGTGGATGAACGACGGCGGCCGCGTGCGCACCCGCCAGGCGAACTCGCTGCCGTCAGCCACCAGATAGTAACCGAGTTCGCCGTTGGAACTCTCGATCGCGGCGTAAATCTCCTCGCGAGGGGTCTCAAAGCCCCGGTTGGGCATGATCAGCTCGAAATGCTGGATCAGCCCTTCCATGCTGTTGTACGCGGTCAGCTTGTCGGGCAGCGGCAGCTTGGCGGCGATCGGCAAGTTCACCGGACCGCCGGGAAGCTGCTGCACCGCCTGCTCGATGATCCGGTGACTCTGGCGCATCTCCTCCATGCGGACGATGAACCGGGCCCAGCAGTCGCCTTCCTCGGTGTAGGGAACCTCGAAATCGAACTCGGGATACGCCAGGTAGGGCTCATCCTTGCGCAGGTCGTACGTCACGCCGCTGGCCCGCGCGATCGGCCCGGTGCAGGAAAGCGCGATGGCGTCATCCTTGGTCAGCCGGCCGACGCCCCTCATTCGATCCAGGAAGATCCGGTTGCGGAAGAGGAGCTTCTCGACGTCGGCGTAGACCCCCGGGAAGCTGGCCTGGAAGATGGCGATCCGGTCGAGCACGCGGTCGTTGAAATCGTAGAGCAGGCCGCCGACCCTGGTATAGCCGGGGTGGAACCGGTAGCCCGACATCTCCTCGTAAATATTGTTGATCTGTTCTCGCAGGTTGAAGAGATAGAGAAACGCGGTGAACGCCCCCAGGTCGAGCGCCGCGGCGCCCGTGGCGAGAAGGTGATCGTTGATCCTCGCCAGCTCCGAGATGATCACCCGGATGTACTTGCAGCGGGGCGTCAGGTCCAGCCCCAGCAGCTTCTCCACGGCGTTGTGCCAGGCAACCTCGTTGAGCGGCGGGCTGATGTAATTCTTCCGGTCGGCCACCGTCACATACTGGTTGTAGTTGAGATGCTCGCCCAGCTTTTCGAAACCGGAATGAAGATAGCCGATGTCGGGCGTGGCCTTGACGATGCGCTCGCCGTCGAGTTCCAGGATCAACCGCAAGGTCGTGTGCGTGGCGGGGTGCTGCGGCCCAAAGTTGAGGGTCCACGTGACCTGCTTGGCCTCGGTCTCGATCTCGGGGTCGTCAAGCACTTGGGACGTCATCATTTACGATTCTCCCCGCGAGAGCCTGGGGAAGTTGTGCCGCTCTCCCCGTCCCCGGAGTGGGTAATCCTTGCGCAAGGGATAGGCCGTGAACTCTTCGGGCATGAGAATCCGCCGGAGGTCGGGGTGGCCTTGAAACCGGATGCCGAACAGATCGAAGACCTCGCGTTCCATCCAGTCGGCGCCTGGCCACAAGGGGACGGCGGAGGGAAGCGACGGGTCGGGGTCGTCCACCCCAACCTTGACCACCAGCTTTTCATTCGTGTCGAGGTTGCGGAGAACGTAGTGGACTTCGAATCGCGAGCGGGTCCATCCCGGATAGCCCAGGTAATCGGTCGCCCCCAGCTCGGCGAGCAGCCGGAAGCGACAGTCGTTCCGGAGGGATGTCAGGAACTCGCCGAGCCTGGCCGCGGGGACGTGCAGCCGCAGGTTGTCGCGAAACCGGGAGGTCGTGAAAACCCCCTCGCCAAACGTCCGGGAAAGTGTTGCCAGGGTCGAGGCATGCGTTGCATCGGCGGACTGGGTCGTCGCGGTCATGGCGTGGCTTTCTCTGGGCGGGGCGGTCAGGGAGCAAGGGAAATCGAGTTTCGGGACAGGCTATCGGGTCTCCTCGAGGCCAAGTCGGGACGGACCTCCGGGCAACGGATAGCCGAATCGTTCCTCGTGGCCTCGTTCCTGGGACGTCGCGTACCCCGCTGGCGCGCTTCGCTTCTCTTGCAAGGACTTTTCTCGCTCCATCAGTTCGGGGAGGCCGGTCCCGAAGAGCGATCCTCCCTTCTGGATTTTCTCCTGCAGGTCGATCAGCGCCCGGAGAATTTGCTCGGGACGCGGCGGGCAACCAGGAATGTAGACGTCGACAGGAATGAACCGATCGATTCCCTGGACCACCGCGTAGGTGTCAAAAATTCCGCCGGTGGAGGCGCAGGCTCCCATGCTGATGCACCACTTGGGCTCGGGCATCTGCAGCCAGATGCGCTG
>JBMFUH010000451.1:0-5936 GCA_049966735.1 Isosphaeraceae bacterium | reverse complement strand
CCATCACGGACAAGGCTTCCCCGCATCTCTTTCGCGTTGCGAGGCAGAAGGCGCGGCATCTCCATTTCGTGCCAGACCTCGAGCGAGAGCTGAAGATTCCGGTTCCGGCCAAGCTGCTGGCCATGCTCCAATCTCAGCCCGAACATAACGATCCGGCGCAGGTGGCCCAGTTCGTTCCCGGTCCCTACCTCTTCCGTTTTCCCCGTGCGATCATCGGTCCCTCCGTCGGGATGCCGATTGGCCTCCGGCTTCCCGGCGATCTGGCACGCGGATGCCCACTCCTTCGAACGGATGCAGCAGATGCGCGACCGGATGGACGCCATGCGGGCCCGCGGCCACGGCTTTGGCCTGCATGAACCGTTCCGGCTCGATCGAGCGACCGCCGGGACCGTTGCGTAAGCATCGAAACTCTCCTACAATCCTTGAATCGATGTTTAGCAACGGGGAGGCTGCCGATGAGCGACGAGGTCTTGAGAACGCAAACCGGACCACTCGAATTCAACCGTCGCGAGGCGCTGGGGTCCCTTGCGGTCGGGCTCACGTGGGGAGCCGCCGCGGGCCGGGCAGCGGGTCTTGATCCGCCGGCTCGGCCGAGGATCGCCGCAGTGGTCACGGAGTACCGCAAGGCGTCTCACGGTGAGGGAATTGTCGACCGCTTCCTCGACGGCTACGGCCGGAACGGCCGGCACTATCTGCCGAAAGTCGAGGTCGTGTCCCTCTACGTGGACCAGAAGCCGAAGGGGGACCTGAGCGCGGAACGCTGTGCGCGGCATAAGGGGCTGAAGCTCTATCCCACGATTGCCGAGGCGCTGACCTGTGGCGGCAAGACGCTGGCGGTCGACGGCGTGCTCTCGATCGGCGAGCACGGGCGGTATCCGCGCAACAGTCGGGGGCAGACGCTTTATCCTCGCTTCGAGTTCTTCCAGCAGATCGTCGAGGTCTTCCGCAAGAGCGGGAAATGCGTTCCGGTCTTCAACGACAAGCACCTGTCGTGGAACTGGGACTGGGCGAAAACGATGGTCGATACGGCCCACGAGCTGGGTTTTCCCTTCATGGCTGGCTCGTCGCTGCCGGTGACCTGGCGGATCCCGGCGATCGACGTCCCGCTCGGTGCCGACTTGGACGAGGTCGTGAGCGTGGGTTATGGCGGGGTCGACAGCTACGACTTTCACGGTCTGGAGACGCTCCAGTGCATGGCCGAGCGCCGGCGGGGCGGTGAGACAGGCGTGGCCGCCGTCCGGGCCTTGCGGGGAGCGTCCGTCTGGAAGGCCCTGGCCAAGGGTTGCTGGGACAGCGGAGGCTGCTCGCGCAGACTGCTCGAAGCCTGTCTCTGTCGGAGCTTCACTCTGGGCTCACCTCGCAAGGGCTATGGCCACGCGCTTCCGGACCTCGCCCAGATGCCCCGGCTTGCTCGTGATCCTGTACTCTACCGGATCGAATATGTCGATGGCTTGAAGGGAACTCTCCTGATGCTCTCCGGCCTGGTCGGCGATTTCACGGTCGCTGTGGCCACGAAGGGACGGGACCAGGTGCTGTCGACGCAGATGTACCTGCCGGGCTTGCACCCGGGTCAGACGTTGCCCAACTTCTTCAGTGCGCTGGCTCGCAACGTCGAGGCCATGTTCCTGAGCGGCAAGCCCACCTACCCGGTCGAGCGGACGCTGCTGACGACCGGCATCCTGGCGTCGGCGATCGACTCGCTGACGCGGGATCAGAAGCGTATCGAAACACCCCACCTGCGCAAGATTGCTTATCAGTCGACTCGTGAATCCACCTTCCTGAGGAGCTGAACCGATGCGAGCCCCCACCGCCATTCCTGCCAGCCTGCCCGGGCAGCCCGCTTCCTCAGCGCCGCGGAAGACGCTGGCGATCATCACCACCGTCTGGCGCTATCTCTCGCACGCCCAGCACATGGGCGACCGGTTCCTGGTGGGCTATCCCTATGCGGGACGCTGGCATCACCCTCGGTTCGATGTCGCCGCGCTCTACGTGGATCAGAAGCCAGCCGACGACCAGAGCGCCGAGCGCGCCGCGAGCTTCGGCTTCAAGGTTTATCCGACCATCGCTCAGGCCCTGCGCCGCGGCGGATCGAAGCTGGCGGTCGACGGCGTGCTGGTGATCGGTGAACATGGAGACTATCCCACGAACGACAAGGGACAGATCCTTTACCCACGTTACGAGTTCTTCCGCCAGGTGGCCGACGTCTTCGAGGCCGACGGCCGCGCGGTGCCGGTATACAATGATAAGCACCTGTCGTACAGCTTCACGAAGGCGCAGGCGATGGTGGAGACGTCGAAGCGCCTGGGCTTCCCGTTTCTGGCCGGCTCAGCGCTGCCGGTAACCTGGAGGCTGCCGCCGGTCGAGCTGCCGCTGGGAGCCGAGATCGAAGACGCGCTCATGGTCGGCGCGGGAGGTTCCGACCCGATGGACTTTCACGCGCTGGAGGCCCTCCAGTGCATGATGGAGCGGAGAAAAGGGGGCGAGACGGGCGTCAGACGCGTGCAACTGATCGACGGTGACGCCGTCTGGCCAGCGGGCGACGCCGGCCGATGGTCCTGGGAGCTGCTCAGCTCGGCGCTCTCGCGGTCTGATTCCCTCCAGGGCCTGACCGTGAAAGACGGCCGGACTCAGGACCTCGTCGCCGGGAAAGTGATCCGCAACCTGGTCCGGCATCCCGCCGCCTATTTCATCGAGTACGCCGATGGCACACATGCCACGCTGCTCATGGTTAACGGCGCCTTGAATGATTACAACTTCGCCGCCAGGGTCAAAGGGATGAAGGAGCCTCTCTCCTGCCAGTTCCTGCTCCCGGAGCCGCCCAACGTCGCCTACTCCACCTGCCTGATGCACCAGGTCGAGACCATGCTGGAGACGGGCAAGGCCCCCTACCCTGTCGAGCGAACCCTCCTGACCAGCGGCATCCTCGAGAGCTGTCTCGACTCGCGCCACCAGGGCCACCGCCCCCTCGATACCCCCCATCTCTCCGTCCATTACCAGCCGCCCCGGGAATCGACATTCTGTCAAAGTTGAGGCGGTTTTCCTTGAGCTGGCGATTGGGCGGATCCTCTCGACCTTCTCCGAGGGAGAAGGTGACCGGAATCCCGGCGCGCCGGGAGATGAGGGCAATCAGCAAGCCAGCGCCGGACCCGCCCTCATCCGCCCCATGGGGGCCTCTCGCCAAGGCGCGAAGCTCGCCAAGAGCACGCAGCGCCTTTCGGCATGGCTGGGGTGATCATGGAACAGCGAGGGGAAAGAAGGCTCGCGCCTTCGCGCCAGCCGGCCATAACGATCCTTCGAATCACCGAAAACCGAAAACAGGGCTCGCCCCCGCAAAGCCCCGTTACTTCTTTACAGTGATCTGCTGCCCGTGCTGCGATGACTCAGGAGATACGGTCGAGCTTCCAATACGATACACTACAAGAGGGTTACAGCGGTATACTGAACGCGGTTGCACTGCTTACATCCGAGCACATGAGGTGTATCATGCGCGATGACTGGCGATCGGACCTGATCCAGGTACTGGATGAAAAGGGCTTCTCTCCGCACGAATTTAACAGTTGCAGACATTATCCTATGAGTCGTGTTTGACCAAGGACCTCGTGAATCGGACGGTGAAGGAGTCGAGAGAAGCGGCTAGGAGGGGCGTATACGCGTACTCGTCACGGACCGGCCGCGGCGTGGAGCGTCCTCGCGAAAAGGATCGTACCCACGTAGAATGCGTGATGGAGGAGAACCATGCCGATTCACGACTGGACTCGCGTTGACGCCGGTCTGTTCCATGACTTTCACCAGGATTGGACCATTGAGCTGCGCCGTTCGCTCAATGCCGGCCGGTTGCCGCCTGGCTACGTGGCCCTTACGGATCAACAAACCGGGGTCCCGATCCCGAATGTGCTGACCCTCAACCGCGGACCGAAAGGCCCCGGCAAAGGCGAACCGGCCGGCGGTCTGGCGGTCGCCATAGCCCCGCCCCGTGCTCGGTTCGTAGTCGAGGGGGAGGCGAACACCTATGCCCGCCGCGCCAACCGCATCCGCATCCAGCACCGCCACGGCCAGGTGGTAGCCGTCCTGGAAATCGTCTCGCCTGGCAACAAGAGCAGCCACCACGCCCTCCAGGCGTTTGTCCGCAAGGCCGCCGACCTGCTTTGGCAGGGGATCCATTTGCTCGTGGTGGACTTGTTCCCGCCCTCGAACCGCAACCCGCAAGGCATTCACAAGGCGATCTGGGACGAGATCGACGAGCAACCCTTCGAGCCGCCCGCCGACAAGCCGCTGACCGTGGCAGCCTACCGGGCGTCCCCGACTATCACCGCTTACGTGGAGCCGGTCGCCGTGGGGGACGACTTGCCGGCATTGCCCATTTTCTTGACCGAGGACGTGTACGTTCCGGCCCCGCTGGAAGAGACGTACAGCGCATCGTGGGCGATGTTCCCGGCTGACTTCAAGGAACTGCTGGAAGCACCCGCTGACGCAGGACACAGCCAGGGAGCCTGATTTCCCGCTCCATGAGGTCTTCTCTACGGCGGCCGATCACAGTGTCCCACTTGGTCCCTGGTGAAGTATATTGTCTTTGGTTGTGGCGCCCGGCTCCGGAATACCAGGTTCGCCAGGGACGGCTGCGTCAGGGGGTGGGACGATGGGGACGAAAACGCGCCGGGGAATCGTGTCGCGGGTGCTCGGAGGGATCATTCGCGGCGGAGCGGGCGAGGCGAGCCGGCTCGAGTTGCCCAGCCTCATCTTGCTCGCGCTCAGCATGGGCGACATCTACGTCACGTTCCGCTTGCTCACCACGGGGCAAGGATACTACGAGTCCAACCCGGTCGCGGAGTGGTTTTTGGCCCACTGGAACTTCAAGGGAATGTTCTTGTTCAAGCTGGGGATGGTCGCCGTGACGATCACCTTGGGCGAGATCATCGAACGGCACAGACCGGGGCTGGGACGGCTCGTCCTCTGGCTGGGCTGCATCGTCTCGACGGTCGTCGTCTGGCATGGGCTGAGACTCTATCTGGGCTTGCCCGGCCTGCCTTTCTGGAGCCCTGGCTGATCTCGCGCTCGAGGGTTCCGCGGGCAATTCTCGGTCTGATCGCCGACGTTGCGAGACCTGGCTTGCCGGCGCTCCAGGAGCCTCGACACGAGGGCCTCGTAGTCGTCCGCCGATCGCCGCTTCTTGGGGTCCCAGCGCACGCCTTTCTCCCAGTTGCAGCGGCCGTGCACGATTGCGAGGTTGGCGATATCTTCCCCGCCGCCCCGGCTGCGCGCACGGATATGTTCAAGTGTCGCGCCCTCGCCGGTCCTGGCGTCGAATGCGAGCGGGCCGTTGCAGATCAGACACTTGCCCACCCAGTTGGGGCCGACCCGGCGGAACGTGGAGTCCGACTCGGCGACACGGCAGAGGCGTTCGGCGGGTGTCATGGGGTGCTGGCTCGCGGCGGATGGTGGGTTCGGTCAGTTCCGGGTCTGGGCGAGTCGCTGGCCGGGCCCTGGGGGAATGTCTCCCTCCTGGCCGAGCGCGGCACGAACCATGAGCAGCTCGCCAATGTTTTCCAACGTCAGAAGCCCGACCGTCTCGTTCCGCTCCATGACCTGAAGGCAAGGCGTTTGCGCCTCGCGCAAGCGCGTGACGGCCGCGGAGAGGGGGTTGTCGGAATCGACGCACGGGATCTCGGTTCGGGCGTAATCGGCGACCAGGGCCTCTCGTCCGCCGCGCGACAGGCCGGCCAGGAGGTCGGATCGCGTGAGCAAGCCTTTGAATTCATGATCCCCTTCGCCGACGATTGGAAAGTCATGTTGTGTTCCCGCCAGCAAAAGGTCGGCGGCATGGCCGAGCGTGTCCAGGGGATGGAGCGTGTGGAACTCGGTGAGCATGGCATCGCGGATCGAAACGTCCTTGAGGGCGACGCCTTCCTCCACCTGCGCGGCCTCTGCCTCAGCGCCGA
>JBMFUH010000450.1:0-5945 GCA_049966735.1 Isosphaeraceae bacterium | reverse complement strand
GTTCGATGCCGACCAAGGAGACCTTGGCCCATGCGTCGATCACGATGCCCTTGTCCAGGATCCGATCGACCACTTCCGCCAGGCTGGAGCTGTCCGTCGACTTCATCACTTTTGCCATTGCGCACCTCTTCGCTAAGGAGTTCCCGTTCGTCACCTCTCCATTGAGGTGATCGAGCGAAGCGGAATCACCTCGCTCTGAAGGAACGGTAGGACATCAGGCCGTCCGTGCTCGAACGTCTCAGGAACTCCCCTGGTCGCACCTAAGGGAATACCGCAATACCCCGGCAAAGCATGCAGACCGGACATGCCGACATCTTGCGCACAGACTCC
This sequence comes from Isosphaeraceae bacterium, assembly GCA_049966735.1. Lineage (GTDB taxonomy): Bacteria > Planctomycetota > Planctomycetia > Isosphaerales > Isosphaeraceae > Aquisphaera. The sequence goes on along the minus strand of JBMFUH010000450.1, from coordinate 5,615 downwards.
ACATGCATCTCAGGATTTTCCTTGTGCTGCCCCGTGGGCTGTCGCAAGAGAGGTATGATTCATTGAGAATCGTAAGCCACCGGCTGCCGCCCCCCACCCCCCAGAGGAACCTTCCGCAAACGGCAATCCTCGCTTTCCAGGTGCAGCCATGGACGGGGCAAAACTCGCTCGCTCATTTTACGAGACCCACACCATGAACCAGGATGTTGAAGCAGTCAAAACCTCGCGTGCCGATCCGGGGAACACCGGGCGACTCGGAATGCTCGAGCGGCGCAAGTGGGTCCGGTTCATACTGCCTGAACTGGTAACCAGACTGAGCTGGAAAAACCAAGAGCGAACCGAGTCACGCATGGTGAACCTGGTGGACATCAGCGGTGAGATTGCGGCGGTGATGCTGGACTTCCAGCCAAATCATCACTTTCCATATATGTTTTACTTTGATAATGGGAAATCGGGACCGGTCACGGCTCCCGCCCACTTGATCTCCACGAAGGCGGTCGAATACGGCAAGATTCTGGCCACGTTCAAATTCGACCTCACTGAGGCGCCGACGAATTACCTCCCCAAGCAACGAGAGCGCAGGGCCTGGGAACGCCGGGTTCCCAAGGAGAAGTCCGCGGTTCTTTGCTGGGCCGACAAGGATTCCGAGGTCTCCGTTTGCTGTGAGATGCTGAACCTCAGCGGCGGAGGGACAGCACTCAAGATCGCCGAACTGCCTCCCGTCAACGAAACACTCTGGCTCTCGGTGGGTCCGCCCGGACACGAGGTCGGTCCAGTCGAGTGTGAAATGGTCGCCTGCTCACCCGACGGAGCGGGCTCATTCACGCTGCGGCTTTCTTTTGTCGGGCTCTGTCCGCTGTCGGTGTTTGAAGCGGCAATGGGCATGGAAAGTTAGAGGGAAGCAACCACGGGCGCTGGCCCATAGGGCTTCCCTGTCGAGGGACAGAACGACCCCGGGGCGAACGCCGGTCACAAGTCAGCCGAGGTCAGCCCGACCCGGATGGAATAGCGCACCAAGCCGGCCACATCGTAGATATGGAGCCGATCCATGACCTGCGAGCGGTGGGCCTCGACAGTCTTGACGCTGATTCCCAACCGATTGGCAATCGCCTTGGTCGTCTCTCCGCGAGCGATCAGCCCGAGCACTTCCCACTGGCGCGGAGTCAAGTCTCCCTGGTGCGCGGACATGGCTCCGCGATCGAGGTACCCCTCAACAATCGGTTGGGTGATGGACGGGCTGAGAAAGATCTCGCCGCGGACGACCGCCCGGATCGCCATTTCCAGCTCTTCAATGGCCGATCGCTTGAGTACGTAACCTCGCGCCCCCGCCTTGACGGCGCGATGGACGTACTCGGGATCGTTGTGCATGGAAAGAACCACCACCCGGGTCGAGATGGCCTCTTCGGTCAACTGACGGGTTACCTCCAGGCCGTTCGGGCCGGGCATGGCGACATCGGCCACCAGGATGTCCGGCCGATGCAGCCGAACCCGGTCGATGGCCTGCGAGCCATCGGCGGCCTCGGCAACCACCTCGATGTCGGGGAGCTTCTCGAGCAAGAGGCGAATACCTCCGCGCACGATGGTATGGTCATCAGCGATGACCAATCGAATGCTACTCATCGATCACATTCTCCACGGCGAGCCTGTTTCTCGATGCATGCAGACCTCAGGGCCTCTTCTCTCCCTGGGTCCATGTGTTCTCACGAGCATGATTAAGCACGTCGCTCGCGTGCAATTCCTTACGCCCATTTCCCGTCCGTTGCCTATGTAGGAGTATTCTACAAGGAAAATCGCCGGTTGTCTTCAGTGCGGTGTCCAAGTCAGTTCCGCCCGCGGACGGAGTTTCGCGGCCTTCTCCCGCCGCGGCCGTCAGACCTCACCACTTGGGAACGGCTTGCCTTTCTCGAGGGCGCGACGGAGCGCCCCCCCGGCATCGCGGTCTTCTGCAAGAGGGAAGTCGACACAGGCCAGGATAATCCTTACTATTATAAGCAGAAAACGGTGTCTCTTTGTGCCCTTGCCTTCTTATGCTTGATGTCATGTTGTCGCCACCACGGATCGATTCCCGGACTGTGAGGACTGATGGATCGTCGCCAAGGGGTCGACCCACCGGCGCAAGCCCCCAGCGTCCCGTGCTTCTGCTGGTTGATGACGAGCCCCTGGGCCTGCGCACGCTGGCCTCTCTGTTCCGCGCAGACGACTACGAGCTTTTGCAGGCATCCAGTGGTCTCGCGGCGCTCGAGCTGATCGAGGAGTTCAAGCCGGACCTGGTGCTGCTGGATGTGATGATGCCCGGAGTGGACGGCTTCGAGGTTTGCCGTCGAATCCGCACCATCGAGGGCGTCGCCGAAATCCCCATCCTCTTGGTGACGGCGCTTGATGACAGGGAGTCTCGCTTGCGAGGTCTCGAAGCCGGTGCCGACGATTACATCTCCAAACCTTTCGACCGGGCCGAGGTCCGCGCGCGTGTCCGGACGATCGCCCGTTTGAACCGCTCTCGCAAGCTTCAGGAAGAGTACCTCCTGACGCAGCGGGCATTGAGTGAACTGCGCGACAACACGATCCGGCAAGAAGGGCTGCGGCGAATCGACAAGGCGATCATGAAAGCTACTTCGTCGCGCGAGATCGCCGCTTCGGTTCTCCCCTTGCTCCTGGACCTGATCTCCCACGAATACGCGGCGGTTTACGAGCACGATCCACGGACGCAAACGCTGACGCTCCTGGCGGAGTTGGGGGCCGGCCAGCCTCTCTCCAGCGATCTCCAGCGGCTCGGACTCAAGGAACTGGGGATCGATTTCGAGCGCGGCCGCGAAGAATACTTACCGGCCGTCTTGCCATTGTCGAATCAGAGTCGGCAGACGGCAGTGCTTCAGGCGTGGAGCGCCGCGGGCGCCGTCTCGCTCCTCGCCGTCCCTCTGAGCCTGAAAGGGCGGCTGTTTGGCCTCTTGTTGCTCGGCTCGAATTCTCCCGTCGCGTTCACTGGGCCGACCGTGGAAATCGCCCAGGAAGTGGGAGACATCCTCGCCCTGGCCCTGGCACATGCGGAGCTGCTGGATCGGGTCAGCCGGGGGAAGAGCCAGCTTGAGTTTCTGTCGCGCAGGCTGCTCCAGGTGCGCGAGGAGGAATCCCGACACGTCGCACGCGAACTGCACGACGAGATCGGACAGCTCCTGGCGGTGCTGATCATCTCGCTGAGAGGAATCCAGCAGACGGCAGGCGGAGATGCGCTCAACGAGCCGCTGGAATATTGCCTTGACCTCGTGGAAAGGCTGCTGACCAAGGTCCGCGGGCTCTCGCTCGATCTCCATCCCTCCCTGCTCGAGGACTTCGGTCTGGTCGCGGCGCTCAGGCGGCACATCGACTCGGTGCTCAACCGGACCTGCGTGGCCGTGAGTCTCGAGGCCGACGAGTCGATCGGCCGGTTCGAGAGGGAGCTGGAGACAGTCTGCTACCGGGTGATTCAAGAGGCGCTCACCAACGCCATTCGCCACGGACAGGCAAGCAAGGTGCAGGTCAAGCTGACTCAGACACCCGGAGCGCTCGAACTGCTGGTCGCCGACGATGGCCGGGGCTTCGATCCCGAGGCCGCGATGGAACGTGCCGCCGGCGGAGCGAGCCTGGGCCTGCTGGGAATGCGCGAGCGCGTCTCGCTGGCTGGCGGCGAACTCTCCATCTTCTCGGCCCCCGGTCAGGGGGCGCGGATCAAGGCATCCTTCCCCCTGAATCATCAGCCATCTCGGCCCCCAGACCGGCAATTGTGAACCGGAGCACTCGCGAACCGGCGCGTCGGAGAATTGACAAGATCCCGCTCCGCGCTGCCCTGGGGCAACATTCGCCCCCTGCCACCGCGCTGTCCACGCCGATCACAACGCCGCCGCGCTTCGCCCTATCTCGCACGCCAGAAGTCGGTTGGGATGAAGTCAGGGCCGCCGAGCCGGCTCACGACTTTTGATCACGGGTAGATTTCAGCATCATGTTGACCGTGGACGATGCGGTCCATCTCGACAATGACCTAGGATTCTCCCAGACCCAGACAATCTTCACGCAGGCTTTCAGCATGTCAGTCAGGCCGGTCTGTCGAGGAGGCAGATGTCGAGTTGAGCAGCCCATCGTGAGTCATGCCTCACGAAACTCTTCCCGCGGACCGCGGACGATAAGAACCGGAGAGATCACGTGGTACCAATGGCTGGTTCGGTCAGCTTGATCCTGATCGTCGACGATGAGCCGTCCGCGCGACGCGCCATGGAATCCCTCCTCGCGGGCGAGGGTTACGGACTGGCCTTCGCAACCAGCGGTGCTGAAGCCCTGCACCTGGCCAAACGGTTGGAGCCTGACCTGATCCTGCTTGACGTGATGATGCCTGGCATGGATGGCCTGGGATATCTCCGGCTGATCCGGAGCATGCCGCGGCTGGCGGAAATTCCGGTCATCCTTGTGACGGCGCTGGACGACCGTAGCTCTCGGCTGTCTGGGTTGGAGGCTGGAGCGGACGACTATGTGAGCAAGCCCATCGATCGCGTCGACCTTCGGATGCGGGTCCGAACCATCATGCGGCTCAATCGCTACCGCAAACTCCAGGACGCTCTCAATTCGCTGGAGGAGGCCTACAACGCGACGCTGGAAGGGTGGGTGCGCGCGCTGGACCTGAGGGAGCATGAACTCGAGGGCCATTCCGTGCGAGTCGCGGAGATGACCCGGCGGCTAGCCAGAGCAATGAATTGCGATGCAAATGAGATGGTTCATATCCATCGCGGCGCCTTGCTGCACGATATCGGCAAGATCGCCATCCCGGACCAAATTCTCCGGAAGGCTGGGCCGCTCGACGACGCCGAGTGGGCGATCATGCGCCGGCATCCCGATTACGCCCGGTCAATGCTCGAACCGATCGCCTTCCTTCGTCCAGCCCTGCAAATCCCTTACTGCCATCACGAGCGCTGGGATGGCAAGGGTTATCCCCGGGGCCTGAAGGGCGAGGAGATCCCTCGCCCCGCACGGATTTTCACTGTGGTGGACGTGTGGGACGCTCTGGTGAGCGATCGTCCCTATAGGACGTGCTGGGAGGGGGGACGAGTTCGCCAGTACCTCGAGGAAAACGCCGGAACAATCTTCGACCCCGGGGTCGTCCAGTGTTTCCTGGAACTCTTGAGCTCGGAAGAGCCGCAGCCCACCAGCGTCTCACCGGCCTGCGACGCGGAGTCGGATGCAGCCGAAGGGAAGTCGACGGAACTGGCGGTCTGTGTCGAGTGCGGAATCGAAGCCAAGCGACTCGTCCTCGATATCCCCGCCCCAGGGATCAACATGCCCCACGTTTTCCGACGATCCGCCCGCCGGGGGGATACTGGCAAGCCGTCGCCGGAACGCCGCCTTTCCGGTTCGGACTGATCCGGACCAAAAGTTCGCGGCGCCGTTTGTTGGACGACCGCGACCTGGCGACGGTCATTTCCCCGGCTGCGTTTGTTGGACGACCGCGACCTGGCGACGGTCATTTCCCCGGCTGCGCACGCTGGTAGACACGCACCCAGTCGACTTCAAAGCGCACCGGATACTTGAGATGGGACGGGTCTCCTCCGCTAGCCTATGTTTGGGGTGAAATCCGCGGCCGCGCGCCTGCCGTC
>JBMFUH010000449.1:1937-5948 GCA_049966735.1 Isosphaeraceae bacterium | reverse complement strand
ACGATGATGAGGCAGGAAGACGAAGGTGGCATCGTTGCCAACGGGCCGGGACTCGCCGTGGTTGGCGAAGTCGATGCTGGGCCGTCGGCCGTCGACGATCAAGCCGGTTGGCAACGCGACAAGCCTCGCGAAGCAAAAGCAGCTCAACGCGAGGAGCACTGCCCAGGGAACGAGGACCGTCCCGAGCCGCCGCATCAGTCTCGCGTTCCCCGCGCGCCTGCCTCGGACGACCAGGCGGCAGCCGCGGTCGAGGCCGGTGCCGGAGCCGGCTCCAGGCGATGGGGACGATAGAGCGGCCGGATCCCCCGCGCTTCGCGGAAGCGACCGATCAACTCGAAGTAGCGATGCATGTGTTCGGTTTCGGACCAGTCGCCGATCCGCTGGGCAAATCCGCGCGATGCGAGGTCAGCCCGGAGCTCTTCGTCATGAACGATCCGCCGCAGCGCCAGGAGCAACTCGCCGTCGTTGCGGTATCCCAGGCCGCCGCCGCTTAACACTCCGGTCTCCCGCAGCGCTCCTCCTCCCTCGTGCACCACCACCGGCGTTCCGACCGCGAAGGCCTCCAAGACCACGTAGCCGAAGGTCTCGGGAAAGAGCGAAGGAACCACGACGGCCCGCGCTCCCCGGAACAGCCTCGCCAAGGCCGGTCCGCCCAGCAAGCCCTCGAAGTAAACGTTGGGCAAGTCCGCGGCCAGCTCGCGCAGGTGCGGCCCGATCGGCCCCGTCCCGGCGATCCGCAGATCTACTTCCGGAAGATACCTCATCAAGGGAATCAGCCGTTGCATCCCCTTCATGGTCACCAGCCGGCCGGCCGCGGCAAGATAGGGCCTGCCGCGCGGTTCGGGTTCCTCGTCCTCGATCCCTTGCGACCAGTCGTCGGGCAGGAAGTAGGGAAGGTGAACCAGCGGCACGTCGTGACCGATCCCCCGCGCCTGATGCTCCTCCAGCGCATGGCGGCTGGGGAAGATCAGGGAGTCAAGATGCCGCAGGCCGCGGCGGATCGCCCCGGTGTACCGCCAGACCTGAGGAGGCCGCCCGCCCGCCAGGCTACAGCGGATGCAGCTCGGGCCGTCGCACGCCTTGCGGCCGTATTTCCAGAGCAGGTGCATCGGGCAGATCAACCAGTGCTCATGCGCCGTCATGATCCGCACGGCCCGCTGGTTGGTTCCCAGCCCCAGGATTCCGGGACCTCCGACAAGTGAAATATTGTGAAAATGAATGACATCGGTGTCCGGCGCGTCGAACGCCTCGCGGAGCGCGTTCCACTTGAAGAGGGGCAGACCCGTCGCCTGGGTCGCCAGGGGCGAGAGGACGCCGTAACCGCTCTCCAGCGGATGCAGGTGCAGCCCCGGCGGCGGAGTGTACTCCCGCAGCGGATGATTGCCGCGCACGGCGTTGAAGGAATCAACACAGTAGCAGACGTGAACCTCATGACCGCGGCGGCAGAGCGCCTGGCAAAGTCGGTCCACGTAGGCCGCATCGCCGCCGAAGCTGTGGCCGCCGAAGAACGTGGTGACCATGCAAAACTTCATCGCGACCTCCTGTCGCTGAACGTGCGGTACGTGAGCCCGGCAGACGCGGACGCAACCAGACCAGAATCAGCTCCCTGGCGTCGTCACGGGCTCGGAGCGCAGTGCCGAGCGCCAGTGCCGCGTCCGTCCCAGGCCGCCCAGACAGATCATCACCAGGCTATACGTGACCGCCCCGCCGAGGACCGCCAAAAGCACATGCCAGCGCTCCAGGATCAGACAGACCGGCGCCATGACGACCGAGGCCACCAGGGGGCGTGCTAGGTGATGGTGCCAGGCCGGTTGTCGACCCTCCCGGGCAAGGCATCCGTACCCTGCCAGAACCAGTCCCAGCCCTAGCAGGATAACCGCGCCCGCCGCGCCGGGAAGACCAAAATAAACCCGCATGACTGCAACCAGAGGCCCGACGCCCACCGCCGCCAGCGTCAGCGAGCGAACGCCCACCGCTTCACGGTTGAGCGCGATCAGCGTGGTCTGGTACAGAAATGCCAGGATCAAGAGCGGAGCACGCCAGATCCCTAGCGCCAGCAAAAGCCACGCGCCGGCATAGTCCTTGGGAAGCAAGCGCACCATCGGCTCGGCCAGGATCGTCGTGCCGATCGCGATCGGCACGAGCACGGTCATCAACACCTCGACCAGCGAGTCCAGCGTCTCCCGCCCGGCCTGCGCCGTCTGCCGCCATAACCGAGAGAGCGTCGGAAAGGCGACCTGCTGGAAAATCAAACCAAACGTGAGCAGCGCCGTGACCATCCGGTGCGGCGCTCCGTAGATGCCCAGCTCCCATCCCGAGCTGAGGTCCAGGATCCCCACGATCATCAGGTCCGCCGTGCTGATCACCGCCTGCGAGAGCTGGATCAGGCAAACCGTGCGGCCCCGCCGCACGATCACCGAAAGCACCCGCAAGCCCAGACGCGGCCGGGGTACCCGGTAGTTTTTCAGGTAATGCAACCAGACCAGACCGATGCCGGTGGCCTCGCCCACGGCCAGGCAAACCGGTACCCAGAGAATCCGGCTGGGATCTCCCACCCACGACAGCACTCCCACAGCGTAGATGAACGTCCGCAACGAGAGCGAAACCGCCAGCAGTCCCATGCACTCGGTGCCGCGATAGACAAAATCCAGTCCACTGGCCGTGGTGAAAAGCATGAGCCCGTAACAGGCCAGCAACCACCAGTCCGCGGAATGATGTAGGGTCAGCGAACCCACCAGGGCCAGCCCGGCAAACAAGACCAGTGAAAACACGCCTTTAATGGCCAGGACATGGTCCACGATGGGCTTGATCAGTCTTGGGTGTCGCGAAAGTTCGCGTGCCACGATGACGTCGCTGCTGTCGCGCACCAGGAGCACGAGCCAGAAGACGACATTGAATGCGAACTCGATGCGACCGTAACCGACCACGCCCAGCCGTCTCATCAGCGAGAAACTGACCAGGATGGAGGTGGCCCGGCACACGAGCTCCGCCAGACTTAAAAAGGCGAAGTTGGATGCGATCCGCCGCCCGGGGCAAAGGTCCGCTCGGATCGCGGTCGTGGCATTCTTGGACCGCACCACGACGCCGGGACGGTGGGCACGGGAGCGCCGCGGTTGCTTTCGAAGAGTGGGGCTGGCCATACGCGCGGGCACTTCCTTGTGCGAGTTGGCAAGGCACGCAGAGTTGCAAGCCTCTATCGGCCTGCTGGACGACTACCTGAATCTGTCGGCACCTGTTCTCATCAAGCTTAACACCGCCGTCAGACTCGCCGGCACCCTCATCCTTCTGGACGATTGATGACGGTTCTCACGGTCAGGGAATCCTCCGGCAGCGTCCAGAGCCGTTCGCCCCTCGGCTCTGTAAGGTGCTGTGATCATTCGGCTTGCGACATCCATCCCGGAAAAGCTCGGGAGCCGTCCCAGCCCCGAGCAGCCGCATAGTATTGGCGTGTCAGAACTGTGTCAATCGAAGCTTTGGAACCGCATCGTCTCTTCGGCTTTCACTCGATCCGGGAAAAGCCATCAGTGCCCGCCCGAACCACCGATCCCATGCAGTGCTTCCGCCCGGCTGAGCATGGGCCAACCATAGCCGTACAGGGCGATGAACAGGAAGCAGACCAGCGGCACGATGAACCCGCGCGACATGTCGTAGTGTTCGGCAACGGCCCCCATGACCGGTGGCAGCAACGCACCGCCGACAATGGCCATGACGATGAACGACGAGGCCCGCTTGGCCCGAGCGCCCAGACCGAAGATGCCCAGGGCGAAGATCGTCGGGAACGTGATCGACATGAAGAAATAACACAGGAAGACGCAAACCACCGACAGCCAGCCCAGTTTAAGGAAGATCACGAAACACAGCGCGGCGTTGATCAGGCTATAGAGCCCGAGCATCCTGTGCGCGGAGACTTTTCGCAGCCAGGCCGCGCCGGTGACCCGGCCGAGGAAGAAAAAGACGTAGCCCAGCGAGGCCAGCATGGCGGCCAACTTGTTGGTCGCGGCGATGATGCCG
>JBMFUH010000449.1:0-1927 GCA_049966735.1 Isosphaeraceae bacterium | reverse complement strand
CTGAAAGCTCAGCTCCCGCGGATAGGCGTCGGCCAAGAGCAGCCGGTTGAGTCGCGCTTGACTGCCTCCCTCGCTCTGGGCCAGCAGTTGCCTGGTCTTCTCCGACAGCGTGATCCCGCTGAACCGCTGCGGGTCATAGACGCGTTGTTTCACGATCAGACTGTTCAGATCTTGCGTCACGGCGACCCGCGCCGCGGTCACGCTGCCATTGCCCTCATTCAACCGCGTCAGGGCTTGGCGCGTCGAATCGGAGAGGTTGGCGGCCAGGAACTCGGAGACGGGGTCCGTGGGCGCCGTCAGTTTCTTGGCCAGCGCCGGCACGTCCTTGAAGTCAGTGCTGGCGAAGGTCGTTCGGAACTCGACCCATTTGCTCCCCTGTTTCATCCACGCGGACGGCAGTGAGGGAGGCTCCCAGGTCATGTAGTTTACCAGGAAGGCGAAAATGCCGCACTGGGCCGCGACGTAGAGGAACTGGGCCAGCGTGGCGCCGGTGAAATGTTCATGCGACCAGATGCTGTGGTGCGTGAGGCGACTGGTAACCATCACGAGTGCCACGGCAGCGATCAGCATGGCGACGCACGCGCCGGCCGCCAGCACGACCTCAATGGAGTTCTCGGCACTGACGACTAAGTCAGCCGGATGAGGAATGGCCGAGGCCAGCTCCACCAGCCGCTGGCCGAGATTCATCTCCTTGAACGCCCGCCAGAGGATCAGAACAATCATGCCCACCAGCGCGCCGAGATTCCCCAGTAGCAGCAGATAGGACAATCCCCGGTTCACATGCCGCACGTGGCCCGTGTCGGAGCCGTCCTTGTCATCCAGTTGGTAATCGTCCTCGGCCTTGATGTCGGGGACCGGCGCGAAGAAGAAGACGGTGGCCAGAATGAGAACCCCGACCGCCACGCCCGCATAAGGAATCCACAGAGTCTGGGAGCCGGTGCTCTGGCCGGCGGCGTCAGTGCCGTAGAAGAACCACCCGCCCGCGAGCGGGCCGAGAATCCATCCAATGCCGTTACACGACTGCGCCGCATTGATCCGCGCGGCGGCGTAACGCTGGGGGCCGAGGACCGTCGTGTATGGGTTGGCCACCGTCTCCAGGAACGTCAAACCCGAGGCGACCATGCACACGCCGAGCAAGAACGCCCAGAAGGCCGCGATCTTCGACGCGGGAATGAACCAGAAGCCGCCGACCGCCACCAGCAAGAGGCCGGCGATGATGCCCCCCTTGTAACCGAGCCGCGTCGCCAGCCAGCCCGCGGGGATCGACATGAGGAAATATCCCATCCAGTGCGCGAACTGCACCCAGGCCGATTGGGACAGGCTTAACTTCAGCTCCTCCTGGAAGTGCTTGTCCATCACGTCAATCATCCCGTTGCAAAACCCCCACAGCAGGAACAACGAGCTGACGAGGATGAAGGTGAATGCCACGTTTCGTCCGTCGTCCAGGACGAACATGCCCCGCTTGTCTTCGGTCGTCTGGGTAGACATGTTTTTCTCGCGAATGGTTTACAGTAGTGCGGTCCCGGCAGAGACTCGCCCCGGCGTTTCTTGACTTTACTCCCTGGCTCCTTTCAGAAGAGGGATTGCTGAGGAGGATCTCTTCTTGTGGATGCGAAGGCAAGGGCCAAACGGAGATTTCCCGCCTGCATCATGAGCCGGAGCCAGATCAGACTCATCGAGCCACCCTCTTTTTCTGTCGAGTATGGAAACGCTCTGGCGAGACAACTTCATGCTGCAGACTGAGGGAGCACTTGAGACGTGTCAATCGCCCCGTGGTGGACCGGCGCAAAAACCGAGAAAAATTCCTCTGGGTTATTGACCTTTGGGCCGGAGCCGATATTATTGTTCTTACCGCACGCAGTTATGAGCCTTGCTAGTGCCGGCCGGGGCGAGATGCCAAGGGGCAGATTGACCCGGCCGATGGTAT
>JBMFUH010000448.1:0-5948 GCA_049966735.1 Isosphaeraceae bacterium | reverse complement strand
GATCGGATCCAGGTCAGCGACGTGGCGATCCGCACGGAAGGGATCGAACCCATTCCGGCGTCGATGCCCTTCAAGGACCTGATCCAGCGCGTGGCGCGGTCGACCCAGACGCTCTTTCCCGTGGTCGACGGCAATGGCCACCTCACCGGGATCTTCACGCTCCGCGACCTGCGGCTCGCGCTGGTGGGCTCGGAATGGGGCCCGCTGGTGCTGGCTGACGACCTGGCCACGCGGCCGGTCCTCTCGGTCACTCCCGACGACACGCTACACACGGCCTTGCGGCGGATGACCGAGCTGAACTTCGACGAGATTCCCGTCGTCCAGCCCGAGGATTCGACCCAGCTCGTCGGCATCCTCTCCCGCCGCGAGCTGACCTCGGCCTACACCGCGCTCATCCAGGCCCTCCGTTCGCCGACCACCCGCGAGCCCGAGCAGGATTACTGAGGTGTCTGCTCCGGCATGGCGTTCTTACCCGCCGCCAGTTCATCGCTTGGGGTCGGGACCGCCATTCACTTGATGCCGTAAGATTTTTCATCAATTTGTAGGTGCCGGGGATTCAGGCGAATCCTTATGCTGGTCTGATCCACAGCTTGCGGGGCGTGCGCTTTTCCCTCCATCCAGACGATACCGCCGTCAGTTCTTCGCTTCAGTCCTCTTGCGGGACGTGTCCGGCCATGACTATGCGCCAGGAGCTTGCCGTGAATTCTCGGCTCGGCTTGATTTCCGGAATCGCGATCGTCGTGGGCGTGGTCTGTGCCGGGGTGGGCCTTGGCCTCGTGATGTTGATCGATTGGTTCACCAACGTGTTCTTTTACCATCAGCTTTCGCTGGTGCCGCGCACCCCCGCGGGCCATTCGCTCGGGCTCTGGGTTGTTCTGGTGCCGGTCGCGGGTGGATTGATCGTCGGACTCATGGCGCGCTTCGGGTCAAAGAAGATTCGTGGTCACGGTATACCGGAGGCAATGGAAACGATTCTGATCGGCAAGAGCCGGATGCAGCCCAGAGTCGCCGTGCTCAAGCCCGTGTCATCGGCCATCTCGATCGGTTCGGGAGGGCCTTTCGGCGCGGAAGGACCGATCATCATGACAGGAGGCGCGGTCGGGTCGCTGATCGCCCAGTTCTTTCACCTGACGGCAGCCGAGCGGAAGACGCTGCTGGTTGCCGGCGCGGCAGGGGGGATGACGGCAGTCTTCGCCACGCCGGTCGCCGCAGTGCTCCTTGCCGTCGAGATGCTGCTCTTTGAACTGCGGCCCTGGAGCCTGGTTCCCGTCGCGCTCGCCTCGGCAGCCGCCGCGCTCGCGAGGCCGTTCGTTCTTGGTCCCGGTCCTTTCGCACCGGTCGCGCCCCATCTTGCTGCGCCTTCCATCACCGTTCTCCTTGCGTCCATTCTGGTTGGCCTGCTCGCGGGAGGCCTGTCGATGTTGATCACCGCGGCCGTGTATGGCGTCGAGGATCTCTTCGTCCGACTGCCCATCCACTGGATGTGGTGGCCCGCCCTCGGCGGCCTGGTTGTCGGCCTGGGCGGCCTGATCCAGCCCGCGGCGCTGGTTGTCGGCTATCCCATCATCAACCTGTTGCTGCGCGGTGAGTACGTGCCTCAGGCGCTTCTTGTTTTGATGGTGGTCAAGCTGGTGATCTGGGCCGTGGCACTCGGTTCGGGCACATCGGGTGGAGTGCTGGCCCCTTTGTTGATCGTGGGCGGATGCCTCGGCGCCATCGAGTCGTCGTTTCTCCCGGTTGGCGATCGAGCGCTCTGGCCCCTGGTCAGCATGGCCGCCGTGCTGGCGGGAACAATCCGGACCCCACTGACGGCGACCATCTTTGCGCTGGAGTTGACGGGGGACGTCCACTCGCTCTTGCCCTTGCTCATTGCCACGGTGCTGGCGCACGCCCTGGCATCGTCGCTCATGCGGCATTCGATCATGACCGAGAAAGTCGCCCGCCGCGGGCATCCCATCAGCCACGAGTACACTGTTGATCCACTGGAGAAGCTGAGCGTCAAGGACGTGATGACGACGGAGCTTGTGACCGTCCCGGCGGCGCTCCCCGCTCGGGCCTTGATGCGCGACTCTTTTCTCGATTTCGGTCCAAGGAGACACCCGGCCTATCCGGTCGTCGACAAGACGGGCAAGTACCTGGGAGTGGAGAGGAGGGAAACGGGACCACTGGTGAAAGGCATTGAGAAGAACGGCGATTGTCGGGCCATCAACTCCACGAAGCGATTACTCGTGAACTCCCAGCCAGACGATCTTGAGCTCGACATCGACGTCCGGGCCGTCCTCGACGTTTGGCGGCCCCTTCGCGCCCGGCTTCACGACTGATAACCTGCGGGTTCAGCCTTCGAGGCTCGGCGAGTCCGACGCGAGAACTCATTCGAAGCAGAAGCGAGTCTTTATCATGGCTACCTGCGACACGTGCGAAACCCGGATCCTGTTCGGAGGGATCAAGTCCGGGAATTACCGTTATTGCAGCGACGCGTGCGCCCGCAACTCCGTCTGGCGAGCCGCGATGGAAAAGGTGCCCGACGACGAGCTGGAGCGCGAGGTGAGGATGGTCCACCAGGGCAACTGCCCGAAGTGCCACGGGCCCGGCCCCGTCGATATTCACGTCTCGCACAAGGTCTATTCGGCCCTCGCCTTCACTCGATGGAGCAGCCACCCCGTGATCGCTTGCCGGTCGTGCGGACGATCGCGGCAGATCAAGCACGCCGTCTTTTCGATGTTTCTGGGCTGGTGGGGTTTTCCGTTTGGTCTGGTCATCACGCCTGCTCAGGTCATCAGGAACCTGGGCGGGATTCTGGGCATCACCGGCCCGAGCCCGGAGACGCCTTCCCCTGCCCTGGCTCGTGCCGTGCGCCTTTCCCTCGCCGCCCGTAAGCAAGTCGGAGCAGTCCCGCCAGGCAACAAGCCCGCCGGGAACAATTCCTGATTGATCATGGTAGGGCCTTGGACAAGAAAAACCGCATCCCGGATTTCCTTCCGGGACGCGGATCTCCTGGTTTTGGATCTGATGACACGGCGGTGCCAGGTCGTTCCGGCTTGTTCGCACCCCCTTGAGTCTCGGCGGATCAGTGTGCCGGCGGCTGCCGGCGGAGACGCTGGCGGGCGACGAGGCCAACCAGGACGGTCGACCAGAGGACGATCCCCACGGGCTCGGGTACGGAGTTGTCACCACTCGAGGAACCGCCGCCCGCGCCGTTCGTCGTGGTGATCGAGCTGGGCTCGGCGGTGATGGTGATTCCGGGCGTGAGCGACGACAACAGCGGCGGGGTGCTCGTCACGGCGGTGTCGACGCTCAGCGTGAAGTCCAGGACTCCTCCGGCCTTGAGCCCGGAGCCGAAGAAATCCAGACCAAGCTCCTGTTGCGCTTGCCCGCCAGGCGTGGTACCATTCTTGAGGGCGACCACCAACTGGCTGGTGTCGAAACCCGACGAGGTTGGAAGGATGGTCAACGGACTTCCCTGACTGCCGTCCGAGTTGGTGGGAGGCACGACAGCCCCGGCAGGTGAGATCAACGCCACAACCTGCGGTACCTGCGAGGTTGGGTCAGCGGCGGGAATGTTGACGCTGCTGGTCAGGCGGTATGCAGCCGTGGTGATGGACGAGTTAGGGTTGACCGACGCAGCGTGCGCGGGGAGAGGCGGCAATCCCAGACCAAGTGCCAGGAGCGCGCCCACCAGCGCTACTCGAGATGGACATCGAAGCATCACGGCAAGATTCCTCCTTGAGCTCTGCCAGAATTCCTCATTATGTTGATGTTGATGGACTCGAGTCGACGTCGTCGCGTCCTTCGGAATTCGCGTTGCCGTCTCGTGGCCAGACCGTCGCGGTAGGCCGGGTTTGTGGAAGGTGTCGCTCCTGCATCGCCTTGACGAGGAGCCGGGCTCAAGCCAAGAAAGTCGGCGGGTCAGGGAGGAAGCTCTCGGTTCAAACCTCCAGGGACTTGAGGGCCGCATTGTGCTCGGAGCGAAGAAACCGGTCAAGTCCGAAAGTGTGAGCATTGAGCGATTCTCAGAAACTCGTCCAGGCTGCTCGGATCGCCGTGCCGGACGCCACGCGGAGGAGACGGCCAGGACACTCGCCGTTTCGGAGTAGCGCGGGGCCGAAGCACAAACCGAATAGAGAGAGGATATTCGACGTCTACCACCATAGGTGACCGTATGCTCGAGGCCCCTCCCAGCGTGCAGACGCCCGATGAGATCCTGATCAAGCGTGCGCGGCAGCGAGACCCCGCGGCCCGAGAAGAACTCTTCGAGCGATATCGGTTCGACGCCTACCGCGTCGCGTACCGTCTGCTGGGACATGAGCAAGATGCTCTCGACGTGGTCCAGGAATCGCTTGTCAAGGCCCTGTCGGGACTGGAGGAATTTGACGGCCGCAGCGCGTTTCGGTACTGGTTCTTGCGGATCGTGGGCAACACCGCGCTGGACTGGGGTCGCCGGCGCAAACGAAGGCCCGTTTTGACCATCGGTGATTCAGACGCGTCCACCCCAGAGCCCCAGTGCCATGATGATCCGGCAAGCCGGCTCTACCAGGAAGACCTGCGCCGGGTCCTTGAAGCGGGGCTGAATCAGTTGAGCCCCAAGATTCGCTCGACCTTCATCCTGTTCGCCGAGCTGCAGTTGAGTTACAAGGAAATTGCCGAGACCCAAAAAATTGCCATCGGAACGGTGATGAGCCGGATCAATTCGGCACGCAAGAAGCTACAAAAAACGCTCGACTGGAACAAGTTGAAGGGACTAGAGTAAGCGGGGCAAGGACCGCAAGAGAAGGAAAAGCAGGAAAAACGGTGAGGATGGTTTACGATGCGATGTGATAAGGTCATCCGGGAATTCGGGTTAGCGAGCGATGGCCGGGACGATCAGGCCCTGGCGCGGCACCTTGCCGAATGTAAGGATTGCGCCCAGTGGGCCGAGCGCACCGCCAAGTTCGACCAGCTCTGGGACGCGACCCGTCCCGCTGAACCAGCGCCGGAAGCCTGGGATCGCGTTTGGTCGTCGGTGAGTGCACGCCTTGATGAAGCGGACGCGACCGTATTGGGTGCTGGGGGCAAGCCTTATCGCGTCTCGGCGTTCTCCAGGCCCTGGCGGGGCTTCGCGGTGGTCGGTGTGATCGGCCTGGCCCAGGCAGCCGCGATCCTCCTGGCGATGAGTCTCTCGTGGACCGGTCCTGCCCGAAAGGCCCCCGATCTTGTTCCCCCAGGCCCTGAGGCGTTGGCGGAAGCGGTTGTTGATGTGCCCGAAGGCGAGGTTTTGTACATCCGTTCAGACAAAAGCGACCTCAAGGTCATCGACATCACGGCCCTCGAAGCGGCCAACGGCGAGGATCCATGGTTCATCTTCTTCGATCGCATGGAATCGGCCAACATGATGGTGGCCATGGAGTGATGCACGTGTCTTGCGGCTGGACCCGGCAATCCCGAGACTGGAAACGGGCGATCATGCTGGCGGCACTCGCGTTTGCTCTGGGCGCGGGCAGGCGTGTTGGGTTGAGCGTGACGCTCGATCGGCTCGATCCTCCTCAAGCGGTTCCCAAGCATGACCTGAAAAGCCACGTCGACGAATCCGCGCGGCAGGTGACCCTTTTTGCCATCCTGGCCACGCCGGGCCCGCCCACAGTCGACCCTGGGCTGGTATCGGTGCGGGGCCTGTTGCGCAAAGTGCTGCCGGGTCACGGGTTCAAGCTGCTGGACGTCCAGAACAAGCGCATCGAGACCAGCCAGTCGGTGACCTGCGACCTGGGACATGGCTACAAGGCCAAGACCGTACTGGTGCGGCCCAGCGACGAGGCCGGCAAGGTGCACCTGCGCTGCGTGCTTTCGAAAGATGGAAAACCAGAGTTCTCGACCCTGGTCAAGACACCGGTCAACCAGCTTTTCTTTTACGAGCGATCGCTGGGCGATGGCACCAAGGTGATGATCGGCGTGGGGGCGCGCGAGTCAATGAAGGT
>JBMFUH010000447.1:0-5949 GCA_049966735.1 Isosphaeraceae bacterium | reverse complement strand
TGGATGTTCATCATTGCCCTGCTTGCATTCTTCGTTCTTCCTGTGTTCATCCGGGCCACGAAGCAGGAAGCCAGGGCCGCTGCAAACGACGATGCGCCGGCATCGGCCGGCAAGCCGGATTCACGGGCAACACTGGAGTTTCCGCACATCGTCCCATTCAAGCAAGGTGCGACCCGCTTCCTGAAAGGGGACGAGATCACGATTCTCGAGGTTCGAGGGACGGCCGACTCATTCAAACCCGGAAACCTCTACTGGATCAAGGGAACGTACTCGCTGGCCTCGCGCAAGAAGGCGACGCTGGCTGCCTACACCACCGCGAGGGACGCCGAGAACGGCAGGGGCATCATTTATACTGTTCAGACGACGACCATCAATCAGGGCGACGGCACGTTCACGCTCATCCTTCCTATGTCCTGCCGGGGCTGGCCGCATGTCAGCTTCTACCTGGCCGAGGGAGGAAGCGATTTCGGAGGCAACTACTTCGCCACGGGCGACTCCGTGCTAAAAAAGTGGTGGGGCGAATAGGATTGAGCCAGGAGATGCTGCTCTCGGGTCATCGATGCGGTAAAATCGTGTCATGGCCATCTTGCCTCTCGGCGTACAATCCTGGGAGCGGACGCTACGAGCCGTGGAACTCGTCAAGGATCGTTTGTTGCGCGCGACCGGGGCGCTGGAGCGTGCGGGCATCTCCTACGCTGTGATCGGCGGCAATGCCGTTGCCGCCTGGGTGGGGCGAGTCGATCAATCGGCCGTACGCTTCACCCAGGATGTGGACTTGCTGATCCATCGCTCCGATCTGGACGCCGTGAGGGCCGCGCTCGAAGCAGAAGGGTTCATCTATCGTCATGTCGCCAGTCTGGATATCTTCCTCGACGGTCCTGACGCCAGGCCCCGTGATGCGGTTCACATCGTCTTTGCCGGTGAGCTGGTGCGTCCGGATCATGTCTTGCCCGCGCCCGGTCCAGAAGAAGCGGACCAGTCGGAGACGTTCCGCGTGGTCGGCCTCGAGGCACTCGTACGAATGAAACTCACCTCGTTTCGCGACAAGGACCGAACCCATCTCCGCGATTTGATCGGCGTGGGACTTGTCGACGAATCCTGGCGGACGAAACTACCGGACGAACTCGCGGCCCGATTGCAGGACTTGCTGGACGCCCCGGAGGGCTGATTGAAAGCCAGGGAAATTGTGCCATCTCCAGGTCATCCTGCCTCCATGGCTCCAGCACACGTATCGACTCATTTCATATCGATCCTTTCTAGGGGGAAGCAGCGCTCGATGAACCAGGAACTCGTCGTCCAGCAGTACGAGATTGACTCCCTGCAAGCGCGGGTTGACATGGCACTCACTCGCGCCGGGCTGAGCAACGGGGTGATCCGGTGGCCGGAGCTGGCGCCTCTGGATCAATTCCACATACGTGGGCTCGCGGGCAGCAAGGAACTGGCGGAGGCCGTCGGGTTCAGAGAGGGTTCGGAAGTGCTCGATGTCGGTTGCGGGCTGGGCGGTCCGGCGCGCTTTCTGGCCGCGACCTACGGCTGCCGAGTCACCGGAATCGACCTGAGCCCGTCCTTCGTCGACGTCGCCACGACTCTCACGGATCGCTGCGGGCTGAGCGAAGGCGTCTCCTTTCGTTGCGCGGATGCTTTGAGTCTCCCGTTCGAGGAGGCAAGTTTTGACGACGCCTGGACGCAGCACGTCGCCATGAACATCGCCGACCGTCTCACTTTCTACACCGAGATCCGGCGCGTGCTCAAGCCGGATGGTCGGCTGGCGATCCTCGATGTCGTCGCCGGCAACGGCCACCCGTTGCACTTTCCCGTCCCCTGGGCCAATCAACCCGAGCTGAGCTTTCTGCTCACAGCCGATTCGATGCGGGAAGTCCTGAGGAGAGCCGGCTTCGCGGAGGTGTCGTGGGACGACAAGACGGAAGCCAGTCTGAGCTGGTTCGGGGAACTTCAATGTCGAATGCGTTCATCACCTCCCTTGAGCATGGCGATCATCATGGGGCCGCGGTTCCGGGAAAAGGTCGAAAACCTTGGGCGAAACCTCCAGGAAGGACGCATCCGACTCGTTCAGGCGGTTTTCAGGCGGGCGTGAGCCAGGGCGGTCCCGGGGGCGCGTGCACCGCGGGACGGGAGATCAAGGGGAAGCCGAAGGGGCGACGACGAGGCCCTTCGTGGCTTTCCGCACACTCTCGAACAGCTTCTCCATCGCTCCGCGCATGTTCAATCGAGAGGTTCTGGCGTCGGCCTCGAGCCGCGCTGTGGCGGCTTCCACCTCGCGGATGGCCTGGCCGATTTGAGAGCCGGGACTCTGAGCCAGGACCTGCTGGCGGAGCAAGAAGAGTCGCGTCCGCAGCCGCCGGAGATCGCTGTCGAGCGGACTCGCGGCGGGAGCCGGACTGGCTACCCCTGCCTGAGTGGGCCGCTGGAGCAACGGCTCGATCTGGTTGATGGCGTTGTTGATGGAGGTGACGGCGCCCAGGTCGAGCGGAGGCTTGCCCACGGCCGCCAGCGGCACGATCAGGCGCGGAAGCTGGAACTGCGCCGCGAGGGCGTCGATCCGCTGCTTGATCGCGTTCCACTTGCTTTGCAACGGCTCGGGCAGGCCCCGATGCCGCATCCGCAGGTCAAGCCGCTGGGCCAGCATCGGGATGGGACGAACCGAGGCGACGAGATCGCGCTGGGCGACTCCTCCATGGGCGATCCAGTCCAAGCCGGCGACGAGGTTGTCGAGCACCTCCAGCTCGTGGCGGACGGCCTGATCCTCGGCATGGCCGCCTGCCGAGCTGGGCCTGGTCATCTCCGCTCGCAGACCCTGGACTAGCGGCAGCAGCTCCCGGGCCAGCTCGCGGACGATCGCCAGGCTGGGGCCTGCCGAGACGGTGGGGGCGGCTGGCACGGGCGTCGCCAGAGACGGATCCTGTCCCAGCAAGGGAGGAATCACGGCCATCGGCCGGCTCATGTACGCCAGATTCAGAAAGACTCGCTGGGAAGATCCCGGAAAGTGCCCAATCCGGTCGCGCAGGCGATCGTAGGCGAGCTGAAGGCTGGGAAAGACGAGCCGGCCGGCCTCGATCCGTTGCGCCTCGGTGGGATAATAGGAAACGGCGGCGACGAAGGCATCGGCGGCGTGCCAGACGGTGTTGATGTCATTGAGCAAGTAGAACGATTCGGGGCTGCCGTAGAGGTCCGACCTGGCATGCACGAACATCGACGTTGCCTCGAGCACGACCAGCCGGCCCAGGTTGGGCAGGTCGGCCTGGGTGAGCTGATCGGTTCGGGGCGGGTCCTGAAAGAGCGCAATGTAGCCCGGCGCCGTCTGAGCATCTGCCTGCAACGCGAGTAGCGAATCCAGACTAAGGAAGAGCACGATCATCGCCAGCGCCGTGGTTGCTTTTCCGAGATCGTTGCCGTCGGGCTGAGAGCGAGGTGATGACATCGCGGACTCTCCGGATCGTGTGGCGCTTCGGCTTACCAGGAGAACGGCTGATTTGAGTCGTGGCGATCGTTCCACCTGGCAAGCATAACATACATGACCAGCCAGATGGTGGGGTGTTGAAAATCGGGCCCTGAACTGCGTTTCGTGATCGCTCCATTTCCGTTGCGCCTCGCGACGCAACGGCTTTTTTCCAGGGTTTTCTGGTAATGCGCAACAAAGGGAGGGGGAACCAGAGTCGGAGGGGAAACGCGAGTTTTCAACAGGCCAGGCTACGTCCTGTATAACTTGGCGTGCTGCCGATCGTTGCTCGCGGGAGCCGGAGCCCAGCCCGGCTCCGGCCTGACGGCCGCTCAAGTGGACAGCCTGGGGCGGCAAGCCGTGACAACCCTCCGCCGGGCCATCACCGCGGGGCTGCACGACCTTCGTTTCATCCGCCGCGATCCCGACCTCGACCCGCTCCGCGCACGCGCCGATTTCCAGCTCCTCTTGCTCGACCTTGAGTTCCCTGAAGATCCCTTCGCACCGTGAGAGGAATGTCACACGTCAGCGCGTTGAAATTCAACAAATCGGCCTCAAACACTTGATTAGGATGTCCAAATAGGACTCGGGAACGCGTAGAGGCCAGGCAGAGTTGCCCGCGACATTGGGCCCGGGGGAGATTGACGGATCAAAGCCACGGAGCAGACCGAAGAGTCTCCAATCGCCCTGGAGAAGTCCACGCGAGACGTCTCGCGTGGTGCGGAGTTGGCGAGGGTCTGGGGATACACATTCCGGGCGTGAGAGGATATGGTGAGAGGGATGGGCGGGGCGGACGATGTGTTGCGACCGCGGATGGAGACGAAGCAAGATCCAGCCCCGAGACGAGAACGACTCCAGCACCCTCTCGGTACACGCCGGACTCCCGGAAGTTCCGGAATCCCCGCCATTTCCCACCTAACCGCTTGTGAGACCGCGACCAGGCTTCCTATCATCGTATTATTCAGATGGAGACCTTAGTCGCGGCCGGCAAGGAGACGCAGCGCATGACCGACCAGGGAGACCTGGAACTTGATCTCTTGGCTGTCGGGGCGCATC
The DNA here is from genome assembly GCA_049966735.1 of Isosphaeraceae bacterium. Taxonomy (GTDB): domain Bacteria; phylum Planctomycetota; class Planctomycetia; order Isosphaerales; family Isosphaeraceae; genus Aquisphaera. The sequence continues at coordinate 1,436 of JBMFUH010000447.1, read as the reverse complement.
CCGATGATGTCGAGATTGCTTGCGGCGGCACGCTGGCCCGACTGGTTCGGAAGGGATATGCAGTCGGGATCGTCGACCTGACCGACGGCGAGCCGACCCCGCATTCGCCCGGACCGGACGTCCGCCTGGCCGAGGCCCAGAGGGCTGCCGAGATCCTGGGCGCTTCCGTCCGGGTGAACCTTAACCTGCCCAACCGCAGGCTCTTTGACTCGTTCGAATCCCGGGTCGCCCTGGCCAAGGTCTTTCGCCGTTTTCGCCCCAAGGTCGTGCTCGGATTTGGCGGCAAAACGGTGCTGGCCTCGCCCGACCATTACCAGGCGATGCTCATCACCGACGCTGCCGTCTTTTATAGCCGGCTGACGAAATGGGATGAGCACTTTGATGGTCTGGCTCCTCATATCATCTCGAACCAGCTCAGTTTCCCGATCGCACTTCATGGGTTAGACTTGCCAGAAGCGTCCGGGTATGTCGTAGCCGACATCGGCCCCACGCTTGAGATCAAGGTTCAATCCATCCGTGCTTACAAGACGCAGTTTCCGGCAAGCAAGGAGGGGATCTTCCGGGCGGTCGAGACGATGAATCGCTATCACGGCCTGACGGCCGGGTTCGAGGCTGGTGAGTTGTTCTTGACATACCGTACTGTGGGTGTTGACGACCTGATGCGCTGGGCCAGCCCGGCGCACGCTCGGACCTGACAACGTTGAAAAGGCGGTCGAGGTGCGCGTGCTATTTCGACTGAAATGCTGGTGGAGGGGGCTCCTGGGACAGCCGACCTTCGTCAAGGACTCGGAGGCCACCGATGAATTTGCCACCCTGTCCTCGCTCAGTCTGCTTCCCGGGCAAATGAAGTTGAAGGTCGGCGTTGTCTCGGTCCGGGGAAACGTCCGCGAGATCAACGAGGACAATTACTACGTCCCCGGCAGGCGCCCGGTCCGTCCCGACCAGACCGACGGCAGCGGGGAAATGCCCACGATGACCCTCGAGACCTCGAACCTGTTCATCGTGGCCGACGGCATGGGAGGCCAGCAGGCCGGAGAGAAGGCCAGCCTGATGGCCGTGGAGCTGATCCCGCGGGCCATCGCCCGGCGGCTGCCCGTCGCCGACAAGGACCCGCGGCACATCCAGGACGCGATCCGCGACGCCGTCGCCGAGGTGAACTCGGAGATTCTCGGCAGCTCCGGGTTGGTAACCGAGTACTCGAACATGGGTACGACCGTGGTCCTGGCCCAGTTCCGCCACGATCGCGTCTTTGTCGCGGGCATCGGCGATTCGCGGGCCTACCGCCTGCGCGACGGCCATCTCGAACAACTGACCGAGGACCATTCCCTGGCCGACGCCCTGCTCAAGGCGGGAACGATCACCAAGGATGAGCTGGCGACCCACAAGTTCAAGAACGTGCTTTATAACTACCTAGGCAGCAAGGACGCGCGCAGCGG
>JBMFUH010000446.1:0-5952 GCA_049966735.1 Isosphaeraceae bacterium | reverse complement strand
GTGACCGATCATCGGCAATGCGATTCTTCGTTGTCCGGGCCATCACTTGCAGTTTTCAACAGGGATCCGAGCCCATGCACGCCGCACATCAGCGTCCAAGTTCGTACGCGTCAACGACTTCCACAACGACGATACCATCCACTCAGGCCCAGGCTCTGGATCGGCGGCACATGCTGGACCAGCAGCAGCGGTCGTTTCAGGGAACCCACACGCCGCCCCGCGAAACCACCCCACGCCGCCGGCCACCGGCGTGAATAGTTTGGCCTCACCAGGGCGAGAACCGCGCCCCGTGGCGCAAGAAAAAGAGCCAGGCGAACGGAGTCGGCTCAGGGCTGATTCCGCCCGCCTGGCATCTCGCGAATCACCAGCCTGCCGCGGCGGTTCCGACGCAGGCGTACTGGGGCTCATCGTCTTCGTCCTGCCCTTCCGTGCTCAGCGAAGCTCCGTCAATCCACTCCTCGGCGTCGGCGGATGCGGCCACCAGCTCGGTCCGCAGCCGCTTGCGGGCCGTGTGCAGCCGCCGCTTGATGGTTCCCAACGGAACGCCCAGCTCGTCGGCGATCTCCACCAGGGACAGACCCCGGATGTAGAACGCGATCAGAGACTCGCGATCCAGCGTCTTGAGCCGGCCCATCGCCTCCCAGAGCCGCTCGGCGCGTTCCCGGGTGATCAGCTCGTCCACCGGCTGGTCGGCCGCCTGGAAGGCACCTTCCAGCACGCCCGTCTCCACGGTTGCCGGCGCGACACGCCGCGTGGCCCGGTTGATCGCCATCCGCACCGCGACCTGGCGCAGCCAGCCGGCGAATCGCTCGGGCTCGCGAAGCTGGTGAATCCGCCGCAGGACGTGCAGGAACACCTCCTGGGTCAACTCAGCCGCTTCACTTGCATTTCCCAGCCGGCGCAGGGCGATCGCGTACACGGTCGGCTGGAACTGCTCGGCGAGCATGCCGAACGCACCCCGATCTCCGTCCTGTGCGCGGAGGACCAGCTCCGCCACCTCGGTCCAGCCTCGAGTCCGAGTCTCTTCCATCTCCAGGATCACCACGGGACCCACCTTCCCCGCCCCCGGGGATTAGCCCGATTGCGTTCCGTCTCCGCCGCTCCCACGGCACGGAGAGAATCCGGAGCTCATCGGGCGACATCATGAAGCTCGAAACGCCTGGCGCTACGGTCTGGCGAGCCGAGCAACCCGCGATCCTGGCTGAGGCCATCGGATCGCGCGATACCAAAGGCAGCTCGCCCCGGCGCGGCGACGGTGTCAATGCGCGCGTGCGGTTCCCGGTTCCAGGAAGCAACCCGGTCTCCGAGACTGCCGCGTTGAGAACCTGAAGGGCAGGTCTCAGGCTGCCGCTGCCGCCGCTCTCGCGGCCGGTGCCCTGCTTGCTGCCGCTTGTCTGGCCAGAAATCGCCGGATCGCGGCTTGCTGCTGGCAAGCAGAGTGACTCGCCTCCCGACCTCCACAACGAATGGGCTGTTGCGGTAATTCGGGAAGAATCGAGTCGGGCGCGGGTGGAATGTCGTCTTTGCCCGCCACAAATGAGGGCATGACATACCACACGGACTTTTCGCGCATGACATCATGATGGGAGTGACGGATGCGCGGGGTCTGATTGCCATGCTTGACGCCCGTACCGAGGACGAGCGACCGCGTCCCGAGATTCAGCCGGTTGGAAAGAGCCGACAGCGTCAGGTTTGTGCGGTTCAACATGGCGAAACCCTCACATCCGCCGAAGTAGGCGGGATCACGTGGTGGCGGCCTTGATCTGCTAGAAACTGGGTTCGTTCCGCGACCTGGTTTATGAAGCCGAGTGTCGTGCGAATCGGAAGATCGTGGCCTCACCGGGGAAGGACGTCCACGGACGTCCTGAGTTCAGTTACCGAGTCATGGGTTCCGATCTGGCTCCCGAGATCTCGATCTGACCGGACACCATGCCCGGTCTGTCCGCGAGCTCCGGAGGGAAGGGTACAACCTCTCCCAGGCGGCCTCAACATCAGCCGCCGCGACCCGGAGTCTAGTCTATAGACATCCTATCGCCCTTCCGTGTTCGCGCGAAATCGGAAAAAAAGAAAAATCGCTGGCGAGGGGCCGGGTAGCCTTTCCACTCCCTTGCTCCACTCCCTTGATCTGGACTGACATCCCGCCTCCCCTACCCCGGGCCGGTCGGTTCGGGGTGGTTTCGCGTTCTGCGATCACCGCTCTTGACTTATCGTATTTTGCGATTAGGCTTCTCGTGGTGGGTTCCGTCGGCCGAAACAAGCATGAGAATCATCGCCAAGAAGACCCTAAGTCGGTTTTGGGAGTCTCGGAGGACCGAACCGGAATCCGTGATCGCCGAGCGCGACCTCTCCACCTGGTACAAGATGGCCGAGAATGCCGATTAGAACCACTTCGGGGACCTTCGGCAGACCTTCGGTTCGGCGGATCAGGTCGGGAACTGCGTTGTGTTCGACGTGGGCAACAACCGGTTCCGTCTAATTGGGCGTGTGCACTATGCCCGGGGCATCGTCTATGTCCTGAAAGTGATGGACCACGCCGAATATGACCGGCTGCCGTGGGTCCATGATTGTGGATGCTACCAACCACCACCTCCTCGGCCAGCCCAACCTGGGAAGCCACCGGTAGAGGGAAAGGGGATTCCACCAAAGCGGCAGCGGAGGAATTAGCCTTGGCGACTCGGACCCATGCCACCCCTTGGAAGCCGCCGGACACGTATTTCAAGCTGGTGAGGCGGTTTCCCCTCGTCCCGATCCGGGACGATGATCATCTGGATGAAGCTCTGGAAGTCATTGCTGGCCTCCTGAAGCAAGACCTGGACGAGGGAGGTCAAGCGTACCAGGATGTTCTGACCGATCTGGTTGAAGCCTACGAGAACAAGCATGTTCTGATCCCGGATGCTTCCGAAGCCAAGGTGCTCCGCGAGTTGATGCGGGCCAACGCGCTCAGTCAGCAGGCTCTGGCGAAAAAGGTCGGGATCTCACAGTCCACCCTCTCCGCCGTCTTGAACGGCGGTCGGACGCTCACCAAGACCCAGGTGATCAAACTCGCGCAGTTCTTCCACGTCTCTCCGGCCGCCTTCCTCCCGGTCTAATATCTGAGCAACTCATTCTGCGGCGGCCAACAACAGTATCTCGTTTGGGCCCTGGCGAAGGATCGTTGCTGGAACCGCCGGTCAGTGGGCCGTGGCGCCGGCGTCCCGGGGACGCCTGAGGATGGTCAGGAATTCTCCCTTGTGCACCAGGTTGAACCCCCGGGCCAGAAAAACGCTGGGGTCGAGGTCTTGCCTGCGCAGGAAAACCCACTGAAATTCGGGGCCGAGCCGGGGCCAATCCTTCGGCTTGTTCTGATCCATGATGTAGCTGTACAAGCACTCGCGGCAGGACAACGGAGCGGTCACCTCGTAGGTGGCCAGCACGCCGTCGTCGGGCTCGACCTGGTTGGCCCAGTACCAGAATGCCTCGGTTTCCGCCTGGCTGATGGGCTGCGGGATTCGCGCCATCCGATGCGCGATGTCTAGCATCCCCAGGCCGCAAGCCGCCGCGGCCGCAACCCAGACGGCTGCCAGGAGGAGACCGCCGTGACGGCGGCCCAGTAGCCAACGAGCCATCTTCGCGTAACCGACGAGCCCCGCGGCCAGGATCATGACCACCGCGGGAGCGGCGTAACGGACGTGGTGCCAGGATTCCGTTTCCAGGAAGCGAATCGCCCAGCGACCGCTGCACAGACTCCAGATCCAGGGAATTGACAGAATCGCCACCCGAGGCGCCAGGCAGGCAAGAATCGCCCATGCTCCCAGGCCGTAGGTCAGAAACTCGGTTGATGTTTCCAGCGTTTGCGGGATCGTGGCGTGAGGGCCGAGAAACTGGTCGATGAACTGGTCCGGGGCATGACGCGACACGTTGAACCTCAGATAGCCGAAGAAAGCGAAGAAGACCCAGGCCAGGCCAATCGTGTAGAGGGCCTGACGCCACCAGAGCGTCCTCGACAGGTTCTCGGGCTGCCGGGAAGGGAGGAAGGCGAAGCTCGCCACCATCACGGCAAACTCCTGCCGGCAGCAGAGCATGCCCGCGACGCCCAGCGTCGTCAGACCGACGTGCCGCCCGCGCACCCCTTGAACGGCCCAGAGCACAAACGGAAGCGCGAGCTGAAGCTCTCGAAAATCGTTCCATGCCAAGGGCCAGAGCAGCGGACAGAGCGGGACCAGGGCCGCGGCCGAGAGGGCGATCGCCTCCGAGTCCGACTCCGACCGGGCCAGCGTGTAGGCGGCGGGAATCAGCCACCAGAAGATGACGCTCTGGATGACCAGCAAGGTGCGCGGGTCGGGATGAATCGCGTAAAACGGCAAGAGCACCAGCCGGACAGGCGCGAGGTAGTTCATCTTCCAGACCGATGGCCCCTCCTCGGCATAGGAGGCCAGCGGGCGCACCGAGATCAGGCCGTCGCCGCGGCTGGAGGCCCAGAACCACTGGTTGTAGTAGGCAAGGTCCCAGGACCAGCCGGTACGGAGCTCGTGATACCGCTGTAGCGCCTGCATGGTCGTGGCCGCGGTCAGCCCGGCCGTGAGACAGGCCACGAGTACCCAGCAGAGGAGTCGGCGGTTCGAGGTCATCATCGTGCACGACGGGCTATTGCTGGTGGTTCACCGGGTTTCGCGGCGGCTCACCGAGCAGGATGCGGCGAACTTCCTCGGCGGTCTTGGTCCTCAGCTCGACAAAGCCCTCGATGCTGTAGAAGGCCGAGTGGGGCGTGAAGAGGATGCGAGGGTGGTCGCGGAGCCTGGGTATGTCGAGCGGCTCGCGCTCGACCACGTCCAGGGCGGCGGCGGCAACGTGCCCGGAATCGAGCCCTTCGAGGAGTGCGTTCTCGTCGATGCAGGGCCCGCGCGCGGTGTTGATCAGGTACACCCCCGGGCGCATTTTGGCGATGGTCCGGGCATTGATGATATGCCGGGTCTGGTTGTCGAGATAGCAGTGCAGGCTGATGAAATGGCTTTGCTCCAGCAGTTCCTCAAGCTTGTGCGCCCGGCGGATGCCCAGGGCCTTGTCCATCCCCTGGCGAAGATAGGGGTCGTAAAAGACGACGTCCAGCCCCAGCGCCTTGGCGCGGAGCGCGGTGGCCGTGCCGATCCGGCCGCAACCGATCAGCCCGAGGGTTTTGCCTCGCAGCCTGGGGGCGCCAAGGGCGGTCTCATAGTGCCAGGTTCCGGCGCGGATCGCCTCGTGGCAGGGGAGCAGCCTGCGTACCATGGCCAGGAGGAAGAGGATGGCGTGGTCGGCGACTTCCTCGGTGCCATAGTCGGGCACGTGGCAAACGATCACTCCGTGCCGACGCGCCGCGGCGAGGTCGATGTTGTTGTAGCCCACACCGGCGCGGACCACGCACTTGCACCGGCTGGCCCGTGAGAAGGTTGCCTCGCCGAGCAGGGTAATGTTGTGAAAGAGCATGATCGCATCGGCGTCGGGCAATTGATCGGCGAGCTCTTCCTCGGCCCTCGCCTTGCAGACGACGAGTGTTGCGATATCCTCCAGCACGGGTGATTCGATGGAGGTTTCCTCGAGAAAGTCGGCAACGAGCACCTTGTAATGCATCTGACCAGGCATGGACGTCTCTGGTGTTTGGTGTTTGGTTTTTTGTGTTTGGCGTCTGGCTCCCGCGTATCATAGCAAAACACGCTGGTGTTTGGTGTTTGGCGTCTGGCCCCGCGTATCATAGCAAAACACGAAACACAAAACACAAAACCAAGGAAGAACAGGATGCCGCGAATCAAGCAGTTACTCGCCGAGGGTAAGGTTGCGCGCGTCTTCGCCGCCGGCCAGCTTTTAAGTCCGAAGCTCATCGAGATCGTGGGAGAGCACGGCGAATTTGACGCGCTCTGGCTCGACGCCGAGCACGCCGGAATCGGCATGCGCGACATCGAACTGGCCACGATGGCCGCTCGGGCCTACGGTCTGGAC
>JBMFUH010000445.1:0-5957 GCA_049966735.1 Isosphaeraceae bacterium | reverse complement strand
CTAGAGCGGTTTACAGTCGGCTTGCACACGGATCGAGTATTGTAGGGTCCGCTGTGCGGACCAAATACCCCGGCGATCGGTCCGCACAGCGGACCCTACGGGGAGCCATCGGCCCGAAAATCGCTCTAACTCCTCTTTTGGACATTCTATCGGCTCGCTCGCTGTGTTATGACAGGCTTGGCTGCTCATGCCAGACGAAGCACCTTCTCTGGAAGAAATCGGTCAGCAATTGCTCTTCTTGATAGAATCTAGTGAATGGAGGATGACCGAAGTCGCTGAGAAGACCGGCAGGACCTATCTGAGAGGGCTCATGCCAAGCCCGACTCAGATGTCGATCGTGAACCATATCCTCACCTTGCTCCACCGCCATGATTGCGAGCTCGTTCCGGTGCCAATGGGCGTTCCCGAGGGATCAAGGGGGACGGCGTACCGGATTCGAGATCCTCGCTCTCCCGGTCTTTATATCAAGGCCAAGATCGAGGACGATATTGTATGGATCCTCAGTTTCAAGCTCAGTGATCATCGGAAAGGGCACTAGGATGGCGGAAACACCGAGCAATCATGGTCCCCGCAAGTGCCCGATCTGCGGTCACGAGGGATTAAGACGGCGGCTGGTTAGCGAATCGTACGAGTACGGCCACAATGGTGAGATGGTCATCGTTGAAACCCATGACGTTCCGCTCGACGATTGTTTGAACTGCGGTGAGACATTCAGCGGTCCGGAGGCTGCGCGAATTCGCCATGATGCAGTCGGTAAGGCTCTGGGCGTCTTACAACCATCGGAAATCCGAGCTCTTCGGGAGGAGCTTGGCAAATCTCTCGAGGAGTTTTCGAGGCTGATCGGAGTGCGTCGCGACGAACTGTGTCAATGGGAGGATGGCACGCTCTGGCAGGACCGCTCCGCCGATCGTCTCATGCGTCTCCTGAAAGCCGATAGTCAGAACGTGCGTTCGTTGGAGAGTATGCTCGCGGCTGAAGCTGCCAACACGACAAGAGCGATCACGGATCAGGACAGTTCAACCTCCGATGTGCCGGTTCCTCAAGTTGTCATTCCGGATGTTGGTAGAAGGGCCAGCAGGTCCCTGCTACGAAACACGGGTGATCAACCACGCCGTTCACCAGCTTCCGGCGCAGCGCACACCGAGACATGAGCCGTGCTCAGAAACGGTCCGATGCGACGCGTAGTGAGTGGCTCTCGATGGCGAGTAACCGACTTCCTTAGCTTTCCTAGACGAGGCGTCCCATGCTGGCCCACAGTTGCTTTTTCTCGCTGCACGACAATTCTCCCAGAGCCATCCAGAAGCTCGTGGACGATTGCAAGAAATACCTGCCGGGGCACGACGGCATCCTCCACTTCTGGGTCGGCACGCTCAACCCCGATCTGGACCGGCCCGTGAACGACCGTGACTTCGACGTGGCCTTGCATATCTTCTTTGACGGCAAGGCCTCTCACGACGCCTACCAGATCGCGCCTAAGCACCAGGAATTCATCCACGAGAACAAGCCCAACTGGCACATCGTCCGTATCTTCGACGCGGACGTCGTGTCGAAGTGACGAAGCAATTGCCGCGGACACGGCCAACAGCATGGAAAGCTTCTGACGACTCGCGCGGCATGCACCGAACACGCTTCCCGTCATCATGAACCTGTTGCATGGTACCACCAGGGCTCGCGCGGAGCCGATCGCGCGACAAGGCCCGGATCCGTACTTCAACGAGCCCGGCGGTCAGGCGAGTGAGATCGGTTTCTCGACGTACATTGAAACGGGCCCTATTCTCTTGGGCAGGCCGGAGAATTACGCCCTCGGCAAAGCGTCTCAGTTTCCCGAGGAAGGGGGAGCAGCTATATACTGATGGTGGATGTTCCAGACGAGATCGTTCAGTTGGCTGTGAACGAGTGGTTCCCCCTCAGTCAGGGTTTGGTCCCATTCGATCGCGGTGCTGGTCTGGAGGAACTGATCGCCGCCTGGCCGGATCTTCCCAAGGAAATCCGGAGCGTCTCATGAAGAATATTTCCTCTTTCCCAGAGCAACTTCGAGCCATCTTCAAGCCGACAAGACGCGGCGTCGCCGGTTTGGTCGACGACCTGCTCTTCCTGTGTCAGGAGCAGGGAATTCAACTGGAGTGGCAAGCCAACCGGTGTCGAGTTCGTGCTCTCGGAAATGGGCACGAGGAAGTGATCGAAGTCCCGCTTTCGAAATCGGTTGTTCGAGCAATTCTGGCTCGTATCGCCACGCTCTGCGACGAACGAACTCCGAACTCGGTCTCTCCCTATGGCGGTGAGGGGCAAGTCTCGGCCAGCACACATCCCGCAACTGCTTATCACGTCGCGTTCACGAATACTCCTGGCGAACAGAAGCTGGAAGTCACACCCTTGGCGCACCATAAAATTGTCCGCGCCTTCGACGCGGATGTGGTGTCGAAGTGATGGACTGAGCAATCCTCATGGTGCCGGCATGCACGGTTCATGAATCCGCGTGGACGCGCGTCGCAACCCGGCCGCGACTGGCCATCAACCTCCGAGTCGCGGCGGGTTCCATCGTCGACCATCACCGAACACGCATCTCACTCGCTCTCCGAATCATCGGGAGCGGATGGCGGCTGAGTAGGCCATTGGCCAGCGAGGCGCTGGGGGCTGGCGCCACGCTCTGCCATGGTCGGACGAGCGGGCGGGCCCGGCGGGCCTCCTGCGTTCGCGCCTGGCGGAGCCGCGCCAGACGCGACAGCATCTCCCCGCGCAAGGCGAGGCGGCGGGGGATCGGCGTCGAGGGTTGATTGTAGAGAGTGCCGGCGGGCATGCCGTAAGCAGAACCGTAGATGTAAGACCGATACTGGATCCCAGGCATGTTCATTTTGAGCACATAAGTCTTGGAGCTCAAGAGCTTGATCCATGCCAGGCGTCGTGCCCGGACGTGGACACGTCACAGGTGCTTCTCGATCTCCGCGCGGGGAATCGGCGGTTTGGTGGGGCGGGTTTCGAGCCACTTGAAGAAATCTACCTTGATGGGTGCTGTCCAGCGGACGTCGATCTGGCCGGGCGTGTAGACTCCCTCTTTCAGCCGCTGGTGCCCGAATTCGTCCTTGAGCGCGACGATTTCGGAAGTCACGACGACTTCCTCGGCGAGCTGAGCCGGGATGATGATGACTCCCTCCTGGCGAGCCAGGATCACATCGCCGGGCAGCACGGTGGCCTGGCCGATCCGGATCGGGCGGTTGATGGAGGCGAGCACGACGTTCTTGAGGTACGAAGGGTCCCATCCCCGGACGCAGGCATTGAATCCCTCGATCTCCTTGAGCCCGTCCAGGTCGCGTGCGCCGGCGTCAAAGACCACGCCCGTCCCGGTCTTGGCGAAGATCGAGTTGCCCAGGTTGTCGCCGATCAGGGTGCCGTCGACGACCTTGCCGAACCCGTCGGCGATGTAGACGTCTCCTTTCTGTAGCATGTCGATGGGCCACGAATTGGACGGACCGATCCGTCCTTCTTCCCGGCCCAGCTTCATGACTCGTTTGAGCAGATCGGGCCGGCTGGGGATGTATGCGGCCGTCAAGGCCCGACCGACGAACGGCTGGTCGGGGTGAATCATCCGCCAGCCGCTCACGAATTGATTCTCGTAACCGTGATGGCGGAGAACGTCCCAGGCTTCCTCGATCGACACGGCTTTCATGCGTTTCAGCAAGTCATCGGCCACTCTGGGCCGACCGTCCGCGGACCGTTCTCCTTTCCAATCGGAGGTGAACGCCGCCAGTTCGGTCCTCGATGCGGCCATTCCACCCGAACGCTCCTGGGCAAGGGCGGCCGCGCCCGAGCAGAACACGGCGCAAAGGACCGCAAGAGGGACAACTCGTCCTGAAAGGTTTCTGGAAGGCATGATCTTCTCCACGGTATCCTTCAGCACTCGAACTCAAGAAACAGTCAACCTCAAAGAACACCAAGAGCACAAAGCGGAAAAGGAAACGCGGAAGCGTGCCCATTCCGCTTTCTTGAATTGAGTTCTTGGTGTCCTTCGTGCTCTTGGTGGTTCAACTCTCTTCGATCGCCAGCGACATACTTAGCACATCCGCGAGCATGGGCACAGGGGCCCGGAATCCGCGTCTTACTCGAATTTCAGGCCCAGCTTCTTGCCCGTGCTCATCACGTTCTGGCGGCAGCGGTCAAACTCGGCCTGGTCTTTCATGTGCTCGATCATGAGCGGCACATCGCCGGGCAGGGCTGCCACCCTCTTGAGGTAGGTCTTGTAGTCGAGCTTTCCCTTGCCGATCTCGACCTCGCGGAAATGGACGTTCATCTCGACGTCCCAGGTCAGGTCCTTGGCGTGGCAGCTCGCGATCCAGGGCCCGAGCTTGTCGAAGCATTCGTTCAAGAGCGCGGTGTTGTGGTAAAACCGCTCCGGCGAGTTGATCAGGTTGCAGGGATCGAGGTGCACGGCGAATGCCGGACGATCCACCGCGCGGATCATCTTGACGTAGGAGTCGGGGCTGTCGGGCAGGGCCCAGCCCATCATCTCGTAGCAGAACCTGGCCCGGCGGGGGTGCACGGCGTCGATGATCTTGCGGGCGTTCTCCACGACGGCGTCGAAGAACTCCGAGGTCAGGTTCCTGGGGTCCGGGCCAAACCAGATCGTGGGATGGAACGAACCGGCGATGTCGACGCAGCACCGCGCCCCCACCGCCTCGGCCAGGGCCAGACCGTCGCTCACGGTCCGGAGATTGGCCGCGCGCCTGGCGGGGTCGGCATCGAGCAGGTTGACCCACCGGCCCACCTCGGCGATGACCACGTCGTGCCGGGCAAAAGCCTTCTCGATGTCGCGAACCCGCGTCGCATCCTTGAGATCGACCCCGGGGCAATACGCGGCCCGGTAGCCCAGCCGTCTGTGCGCCTGGGCCATCTCATCGGGATCAGAGGCCGGGCTGAACGTCGGCCCGCCCAGGCGAATCGCTCCGGCTTCCTTTCCCCGAGCATGGGTCGGCAGACGCGCGCCCACCACGCACGCCCCGGCCAACGCGCCGGACTGCTGGATAAACTGACGACGGTTTCCAGTGTGCAATCTCATGACAGTACCTCGGTACGAGTGATCGGTCGCCTCATGTTCCACTCCTTCTCATTGTCTGCTCGATCCGGCTCGACACAATGAGGTGGCGATTCTCGAATCGATGGCGATGCGCTGCCGATCTCAGGCAACGAAGACGGTTGCTGATGAAACGTGAACGATTCCGCTGAAACCGGGATGCGTTTCGCGATCGGGCAGGGGATAATGTGATGGATTTGAACCAAGGCCGGGCCAGCGTCCCCCGACGTCGGGGTACAAACCGGAGGTCAACAAGCCGAACACGGAACTCAACCAGCAGCGCCAGCGCGCGGAGGATCGCGAGCAGCAGGCCATCAACGCGGTGAAACGCTTCCGCGCCGCCGTGGCCAACAACCCGGCGCTCAAAAACAACCCGGCGCTTCAGGGCCCGCGGAAAACCCTCCTCAAAGAGCCTCTGTCCTTCTTCCGCAAGCTCTTCGATACCCTCAAGGCCGACCACGACACCCGTCCCGAAGCACTCGCCCGACTGGCCCAGGCCGCCTTCGAGCTGGGCAGCCTGACCCGAAAGATCGGCGACCGACAGAATGCGCTCGCCGCGCACCAGTATGCCCTCGACATCCGGGAGCGGCTGGCGCGGGAGCATCCCGAGTCTCCAGATTTCGCCAGCGATCTAGGAGTTACCCTTGGAAATGTTGCCGCGATCGATCTGGTCAGGCAGCGCCAGGCGCTTCTCAAGGACGCCTGGCTCACGGCCACGGGGCACAAGCGTCCCGGGATGGCCCAAGGACTCCCCTTGCCCGAGGCAACGAAGCGCGCGGAAACACTGAGCGCGAGGATTCGCGCCGTCCAACAGTAGAACGGAACTCATTCCGTTTTACACCGATCAATCGTACAACGGAATGAATTCCGTTCTACACGGTCGCCTTCTTCC
>JBMFUH010000444.1:0-5960 GCA_049966735.1 Isosphaeraceae bacterium | reverse complement strand
GCGGACCCTACGATATTCAATGAGTGCGCAAGCCGACTGCAAACCGCTCTAGGCGCCATCTCTCTCCCGCGAGGGGAGTGGGATCCGGAAATGACTGTAACGCGATACGTTGCTGCTATTTCAACGGTATCGCTTTCACAGCTTGAGCATGGATCGAACCACCTTTCCAACATGGACATTTTTGTCCCAGCCAAGTGTAATCGATTCCGACCTCTTATCCACGTTTCTCTGGTGAGGCTGAGTTATGGGGAGGCATGTAGCACTTGCCACAGGCCATCATGAAATAATCGAATTGCTCTTTGAGAAAGCCGGGAGTGATGGACAAGAGGCAGGCGCGGGCCATCCTGCGGGCTCGCACCAGGGGCGAGAGTTGCCAGCGGCCGGCGCGGGACCACTGAGTATGCTCGATGTAGGTGAAGGGAAGAGTGCCGATCTGCTTGATTTGCAGGCCCAGGGCCTGGACCTTCTTCGAGAAGGCGATCTCGGAGGCCACCGCCTCGTGATAGCTCCCTCCAATGCTGAATCCATCTATGGCTTCGAGGACGGAGCGAGGCGCGCAGAGGATCAGGCTTTGCAGGTGGTCGCCCTTGGGACCGCAGGGGATGCCCCGACGCTCGAGGAACTCCATGTAAAACGTCGCCCGGTCGACCCTCCGGCCGTCATCGAGCGTGATCCAGCTCTGGCAGTACGGTCCGGTGTAGTCCTTGAGAAACCGCCAGGTCGAGTTCCAGCCCAGAAGCTCGCCCACCAGGCCGACCTTGCCTCCTTGAAGCAGACGGACAAACGGTGAAAGCCAGCCTCCCTGCGCGATCCGGCACTCCTCCTGCAAGAAGAGGTAGATGTCGTACGGAGGGCCGGTGCGCCAGCCGTGTTCCCACGCTCCGATGTTGAAACCGGTATTCTCGCGATAGAGGATTTCGGACCCGATGTGGCGATCGGGGAGCTCAAGCGGCTTCGGCATGGCCTGGTTCACCACGATCCGGAGCTGAAACGGATAACCCGCCGGGACGCTCGCAACCTGATCCAGGAGCGCAACGAGTTGGTCCGTCTTCCAGGCGTTGTAATGGGAAATCACGACCAGCACGGATGGGTTAAATGATCTTAAGATGGCGTCATTCACAGATGAGTCTTTTCGATGGCACACATCGTCGCATCGAGCAAAGCGTAATGAAAGTCTCGGGGATTAACCGGCAGCCTGGTCAGCGGCTGCCGACACCTCCTCCTCTGTTCTGCCTTCCTCGGACACAGACTCATGATAACTGAGATGAAGGGAGTCAGTCACGCCAGAAACCAGCATCTCACTTAGAATAAAAAAATTTTAATGTTCTTGCACGGCCGCGGGATCGCCCCTCGCACGGATCTCCCCGGACACCGGGGATACAACGAGCAATTTCGATGCCTCGGTTTGATCCGTGTTCCAGCAGGACACCCTCGCACTCGCAAGCTCTTTCAGAGCTTGAGCATGGCTCGGATCACCTGGTGGGCCTGCTCCAGGGCCTGGGGGATTTTTTCGGGGTTCTTGCCGCCGGCCTGGGCGAGGTCGGGACGGCCGCCGCCGCCGCCGCCAACAACCGGAGCGACCTGCTTCAGCCAGTTGCCCGCGTGCAATCCCTTCTTGATCAGGTCGGGAGAAAGGCCCGCGACAAGCTGGACCTTGCCCTCGGCGGCGGAGGTCAGGAGCACGGCCAGTCCCTTCTCGACCTTCCGGCGCAGGCCGTCGATCAGCACCCGCAGCTCGTCGGGCGTCTGGTTTTCCAGCGCCTGGATCACCACGGTTGCTCCGTCCAGGGACGTCGCGCCGGCCACCAGGTCGTCGACGGAAACCTTCGTTCCCGGCTTGGCCCGCCGCTGCGCCGCCTGCTTCTTGAGGGTCTTGATCTCCTCCAGCAGGGCCCCCACCCGGTCGCCCACCTGATTGACCGGAACCCGCAGTGCCCCGGCAACCTGAGACAGCGTCTCCTCCTCCTGCCGGACCAGCTCCAGCGCGGCCAGGCCGGTGAGCGCGGTAATCCTCCGCGTGCCGGCGGCGACCGATTCCTCGCCGATGATCTTGAAAAGGCCCACCTGCCCCACGTTATCCAGGTGGGTACCGCCGCAGAGTTCGCGGGAAAAGTCGCCCATGCGGACCACGCGGACGATGTCGGGGTATTTCTCGCCGAAGAGAGCCATGGCGCCGGACTGTTTCGCCTCGGCGATGGGCATGTGGCTCCAGGTCACCGGCGAGCCGGTCATGACCAGCGTGTTGACCGTCTTCTCGATCTGGTCGAGCCGCTCCTTGCCGACGGCGTCGGGGTTGGAGAAGTCGAACCGCAGGCGGTCGGGCTCAACCTTGCTGCCGGCCTGCTGGGCGTGCTTGCCCAAGTGCTGGTGCAGGGCGTGGTGCAGCAGGTGCGTTGCCGAATGGGCGCGCCGGAGGGCCTGCCGCCGCGCCGAGTCGACGGTCGCCGTGGCGTGGGCGCTCAAGGTCACGGTTCCTTCGGTGACGCGGCCTAAGTGCAGGATGAAGACGTGGTCCTTGCGGGTGTCTTCGACGTTGAACACAAACCCGTCCCCGCGGATCGTGCCGATGTCGCCGATCTGCCCGCCCGCCTCGGCGTAGAATGGGGTCCTGTCCAGGATCAACGCGATCGGGGGACCGTCGCCATTGGAGACGGCGGCCGACTCGGCAAGCTGACCTTGCTCGAGGATGCCGATGACCGTGCCGGTTGCCTCGGTTGTCTCGTAGCCCAGAAACTCGGAGCCGTGATGGTAGGCTTCCTTGAGCGTGTCGAGCGGGCCGGTAGCGAAGACATCGGCGGCCTCGGTGGTGCCGCGGGCGATGACGCGGGCCTCTTCTTGTGCCTCCTTGAACCGGACCATGTCGACGCGGAGGTTCTGGTCGGTGGCCAGGCTTTCGGTGATCTCGATGGGGATGCCGTAGGTGTCGTGCAGCTTGAACGCCTCGCGGCCGTCGATCGTGTCGGAGCCGGCGGCCTTGGTCCGGCGGAAGGTGTCGTTGATCATCCGCATGCCGTTTTCCAGGTTGCGGAGGAACCGCTCTTCCTCCTCGCGAATGACGTTCCGGATGCGCGGGACGCTGTCGAGCAGCTCCGGGTAACCTCCCTTCATGGTCTGGGCGATCACCGGGGGAAGCTGATACAGGAACGGCTCGCGCTGGCCCAGTTGGTAGGCGTCGAGCACGGCCCTGCGGAGCAGGCGGCGGACGACGTAGCCTTGCTTCTCCGGTCCCGGCCGGACGTTCTCGTGGATGCAGAAGGTGAGTGCTCGGGCATGATCGGCGGCGCGGCGGATGCGGACGCCGTCGAGTGTTTCCCGGGCTTTCGCGTAGTCGACGCCCAGCACATCGGCCGCGGCGGCGACGATGGGCCGGAAGAGGTCGATCTCGAAGTTGGACGAAACTCCCTGCATCGCGGCGGCCATGCGTTCCAGTCCCATGCCGGTGTCGATGTTCTTGTTCGGCAAGGGCTCGAGCTGGCCGAGTCCCAGCCGGTTGAACTGGGTGAAGACCAGGTTCCAGATTTCCACTTCTTCCAAGCCGTCTCCGTGGTAGAAGATCTCCGAACACGGGCCGCAGACGCCATTGGGACCATGCGTGGGAGCACCTGCCGGCCAGAAGTTGTCATCCTCGCCCATCCGGGTGATTCGGTCGGCCGGAATGCCCACTTCCTTGTGCCAGATGTCGAACGCTTCGTCGTCGTCCTGGTAAACCGTGAAGGTCAAGCGCTCTCGGGGAACTTTGAGGACAACGGTGAGGAACTCCCAGGCCCACTGGATGGCCTCACGCTTGAAATAGTCGCCGAAGCTGAAATTGCCCAGCATCTCAAAGAAGGTCATGTGCCGCGGCGTCTTGCCCACGTTTTCGATGTCACCGGTGCGGATGCACTTCTGGCACGTGGTGGCGCGTTTGAAGCCCGGATCGCCCAGTCCCATGAATTCACGCTTGAATTGGTTCATGCCTGCCGGCGTGAACAGGACGGTCGGATCGTTGGGCACGAGCACGTCGCTGGGACGGCGGACACAACCCTTGGAGGCAAAGTAATCCAGGTACGCTTCACGAAGTTCGTCGGTTTTCATAGTTGTCAGTGGGCAGTAGGCAGGTAACTAGCGACTTTCAGCTAGCAACTCGTTATTCCGGCAACGTGACCGGTCCCAGGTTGGTTGACAGGGTGACGGGCCCCTTGAGGTCGGCCACGGCTTGAGCGAAGTCCGCCGGCTTGGAGACGGCTGTCTTCTCGACCTTGTGGATCACCTGAAACTTCTTCAGCCCGGCGCGTGCGGCGGGGGAGTCTTCCTCGACCTCGGACACGACGACGCCTCCCTCTGGATTCTCGAATGGAAAGCCGCCCCGGACCGTGGCGGCCGTGCTCAGGTAGTCGACGCGCAAGCCTCGCCAGGGGGCGGGTCGATTGGTGGCGATCATCTCGGGGTCGACCGGATATTTCGCCAGGACGACCGTCTTGACCATCTCCTCACCGCTCCGGCGAATCTTGAGCTGGATCGGTTCCCCCGGCGCATGGGAGTTGATGGCCAGAATCAGGGTATCCCAATCGCGAACCACCGCGTCGTCGACCCCGCTGATCTCATCGTTGACCAGCAAGTGAGCCTGGTCGGCAGGGGAGTTGGGGTAAATTCCTTCCACCTTGTTGGTGGGAGGGCCCTGAGGAGGGTTGTAGATGCCCAGCAGGCCGTACTCGATCTCCTTGCCCTGCTTGAGGATGCCGACGGCCCGCCGGCCGATGCGGTCCATGGGAATCGCGTAGCCGGCCATGGCGTCGAAGCCCGCAGGACTGGAGGCCGTCGTGGTGAGCCCCACCAGTTCACCCTTCAGGTTGATGACTGCCCCGCCGCTCATCCCCAGGTTCAGCTTGGCGTCAAGCTGGAGCAGCGTGGGATAGTTGGTGAAGCTCAGGTACTTGGGACCGGCCGTCGTGCCGTCGAGGTTGGGTTCGACCCGCCGCGCGACGTTGGACAGGATTCCCCAGCTTGCCGAGGGCTTGCCGTCCTGGGCGGCGTTGAACGGATTGCCCAGCGCGATCAGGAACGAACCCTTGCGGAGCCGGGTGGAATCGCCCAGCACGATCGGCTTGAGCCTGGGAGGCGGGGAACCGGCATCGACGATCGGCACAATGACCGCCATGTCGCTGCGCGGGTCGGCCGCGATGATCTCCGCGCTGAAGACCTGACGGTCGGCGGCGCGAACTTCCAGCGAGGCAGCGCCCCGGACCACATGATACGCCGTGAGGATCTGGCCCTCGTCGCCCACCACCACCCCTGAGCCGAAGTCGAACGAGATCGTGTCGGGAACGACGGTATTGAAGGGAAAGCGCGAGGGGAGCCCTTGAGGCCGGAAGCCGCTGCGAGAGCGCTGGCGGCCACGAACGGCCAGGGTTTCGTCAGGGTTCTCGCTCTTGCGCCGGTTGATCGCCACGATGGAGGGCTCCGCCCTGGCGATGGCGTCCTGGATCACCGTCTCCAGGGCCGACACGAGATCGGCGGGCGCACTCTGCCCGGTCTTGGGCGCTTCCTGAGTCGGAGGATCGTCGCCAAAGAGCGGTAAGCAGGCCAGCGCGACAAGCAAAGTCATCAGTTTGTCCTCAACACCGCGTAGCCGGAAGTCTTGACTCCATCATTTCCAGCCCAGGGCGTTCCGGGCAACCCGAGAATCCCTGGGGAACGCCAGATGCCGGATGCCAAATGGCAAATGCGGAATGGAAGAAGAGAACGGCCCACCGACCACCGCCCGCCGGCCGCCGACTGCCCACCGCCGACCGCCGACTGCCCACCGCCGACTGCCGACTGCCCACCGCCCACTCGCAACTCCCCGCTGTTGACAGCACCCCGGCTGCCGCCGATAGTGAAAGCGGGGCGGTGCTTGCCGGCAAACCGGACCCAAACGCCAGCCGGGAAGTTATTTCCGGCACATGGTCACTATCATGGCGTCGTGGCGTATGAGGGAACGG
>JBMFUH010000443.1:0-5961 GCA_049966735.1 Isosphaeraceae bacterium | reverse complement strand
GTCCTCAGACGTGTTCCGCGTCCAGCCTGACCCGCCGAGTCGCCGATCCGTACTCCGAGCCCCCCGTCATCTCGTTGAGGTTGTCGGAGCTGTACGTCCAGTAGGCGCCCGAGTTGATGTTCACCTTCTTGATCAGGTTCCCTTCGTTGCCGTGGCTGTAGTACCAGGCGCCGTCGCTCAGGAGCTCGTTGTCCGGGCCGACGTTGCTCCCCGACCCGGCGCGGTTGGCTCCTGCAACCGGCTCCCGGCCTAGATAGAATGGCTCTGTCTTTCAGGCCTCCACGATCGACGGAGCAAAGTCATGCCCCACCATGATGCGGTGTTTGGGGTTGGGATCACGATGCGGATCGTTCTGCTGGCGTTTGTCGGCAGCGTTGTGCTCGGAGGGCCGGTTGACGGCGGCCCGTCGGGCTCCGCTGCCGCGCCGGCCGCTGTCATTCTGAACCAGCCCGATCTTCCCAGGCAGGGAGCCCCCTCGGACCCAGGGCGATTGGCAACGATTCTTCAGGACGCGGGCTGGAACTGCCGCCTGTTCTCCGCGAGCGAGCTCGCCGACTCTTCACGATTGAACGCCGCTCGCGCGAGCCTGGTTGTCCTGCCTTATGGGCCGGTCGTCCCCGTCGAAGCACGCGAGTCGCTGCTCGCCCATCTGCAACGTGGCGGCAGCCTGATCACCACCGGTGGGTACGCCTTCAACGAGCAGGTCAGGCGCGTCGACGGCCGCTGGGTCCGTGAAGAGACGCGGCTGGCCGAGTTTCGACGCGCGGCGACCGCACCGGATCGCTCGCTGCTTCCCGACGGCAGGCTGGAGTCATCCACTCCTCTGGAGGTGGGCGGATTCTCACTCGACGGTCGGTTGCGAATCTCCGGCCCGAACTGTCGGATCAGCCGGGAGGCTCACGACGGACAGCAAGCTCTCCGCTGCGCCCTGCCGGCCGAAGGCCCTGACTCCGGCGCGAGCGCCTGGGCCGATCTGCCGGCAACTCCGGGCCGTGCCTACGAGGTCTCGGCATGGGTGAAGACCGAGAAGATCGTCGGGCGGGGGATTGCCTTCGTCGCGATGTACCAGTACGACGCCGAGGGGAAGCTGGTCACGTTTCGCGACTTTGCCGCTGTCCGTGGCACGACCCCCTGGACGCGCTACACGTTCCAGTTCGAGCCCGCACCGAGAGTCAAGCGGCTCCATCTTTCTCTGGGGCTCTACGAGGCACGCGGGACGATCTGGGTCGACGACCTGCGGCTCTGTGACGTCACCGGTCTGGCCTATCGCCCGATGAACACGGCCACCGGAACGCCCCGGGATGGCCTCGAGACCGCGCCTTTGGCGCTGGGGATGTTCGACGCCGATTATCCTCTGAAAAGAGTGACCGGCGCGCGCTCGGCAGCGGGTCAATCCATCGTGCCCGCCGGCCTGCGGATCGAATCGCCTCTGTCCGGCTGGGCGGCCTCGGGCACGATCGGCAACGACCAGGCGCGATGGATTCCGTTGCTCGAAACACACGACCGGTACGGCCGGAGTCGTGGGCCGCTCGCCGCGTTGCTGGTGCACTACAACGGGCCCTTCCGCGGGTCGTGCTGGGCCTATTTCGGAGCCGACAATGTCGATTTGCTGGCGGAACCCGGCGGGCCTGGAGAACGAGCATTTGCCGGCATCGCGAGGTTTCTGCGGCATCACTGCTTCCTGCACAATCTGGCCACCGAACATCGGCTTCTTCGCGCGGGGGAGCCGCTCCAGGCGCGCGTCAAAGTCGATGATCGTGGCCCTTCAACCTGGCGCGGCGAGGTCGCGTTCACTCTGGAACCGATGAGCCCGGCTGGCTCTTCGCCGCACCGCGAGCCCGCGACGATCCACCGCGAGGTGACCTTGGAGCCGGGAACATCCCAGGAACTCCGCGTCGAGTTTCCTCCTCTGCCCGAGCATTCCGACCTCTGGAGGCTGACTGCACAACTGACTTCAGGTGGTGCTCCGATCGACGAGATGACGACCGGAGTCGTCCGCGAAAACCCCTCCATCCGCTTCCTCGCTCCGCCGCTCCGGTTCCGCGACAACTACTTCACGCTCGGCGGGCGGCCGCTGTTTCTTTTCGGCAGTGACTCTTATGCCGAGAGCTACAATGCGGCGTGCGAGAACCCGCTCACCTGGGCCCACGAGCTGGAAACCGCGCGCGATTTCGGCGTGCAGCTCTACGAGAATCTCCAGTACAACAACCCTGACGAGTCGTTGACCGATGCCGACTGGCGATCGTTCGCGGCCCTCGATCAGCAGGTCCAGCGCGTTCGTCTGGTGTTCATGCCGGGTGTCTTGATCGGTCACAACGTCGCGATCGGCGACGAACGGCTGGCGCGCGAGAGCCGGCTTTGCGAGGAGTACGCGCGCCGGTTTGCGACCAGTCCCTCGCTCCTCTGGTATCTCAACGGCGATTATGTCCTCGACCCATCCCGTCACGCCTCCGACGTGCGCGCCTTGTGGAACCGCTGGCTGAAAACCGCCTATCGCGACCGGGCTCACTGGGCCAGCACATGGGGCAACTCGGCCGCCGGTCTGACCTGGGGCGACCTGGACTTCCCGCCGGTCGATTCCGGACGCTGGGCTGACGCCGCGGCCGTTGATCGTGCCACCTTTCTCGAATGGCTCACCCGGCGCTGGAACGCGAGCCACGCGGCCGCTGTGCGACGCCACGATAGTGCACATGCGCTCACATCTGAGTATTATTCTATTCCGATGGGTTGCATTGACCTCCCGCGTACGATCGACGGTCAGGACGTCTCCAACATCGGCTTCTTCGGTCCCCCCGGAACGGACATCGACAACCTGCCTGGGCGGCTAGCTTTTAACGACGCACGGCTCCGTGGAAAGGGCGTGAGCCTCGGCGAGTACGGAGTGAAGACGCACCCGGCCTGGAGCGCCGCGAATGGAGGCCAGGATTATCACCTCGTGCGCACGCCCGAGGAACAGCGGCGGCTCTTCATGGACGTGGCCCACTTTGCCCTCGGCATGGGGGCGTGCAAGGTCCAGAACTGGTGCCTCCTCGACGACCCGACGCGTGTTTTTCCCTGGGGCCTGTTCTATCCGAATGAGATGGTTCCGAAGGACATCGCGTTTGCACACCGAAACCAGTCGTTCCTCTGGCGTTTCTTCGCGCCCGTGTTCCAGCCCGCCCCCGTGGCAGTCTGCCTGGCAAATCAGCTCCGCCGCGGCAACAACGAGGGTCTGGGAATGGCTGTGGCCTCGCGCGCCTTCGGCGACCTGATCGCGCTCTCCCAGCCTTTCAACACGGTTGACGACGATCATCTCGACGTATTGCCGGCACAGACTCGCGTCATCTTCCTGCCATCTCCCTTGACGCTGGCTGACAGGGCCTGCTCAACCCTGCTGGCTTGGGCCCGCGGCGGAGGTGTGCTCTTCCTGAGCGGCGATCTTTGCCGCGACGAGCATCGCCGTCCGCTGAAGCCGGAACGTCTGCGTGAGCTCGCGGGTCTGGAGCGGCTCGCGGAGCGCTATCCTCCCTACGATCGCTCGCAAGGGAGCCCGGTCGACGTGGACCTCGGTCCGCTGGGGCTGGGGCGTCATCCGCTGCGCCCGTGTCTGAGGGTGAAACCGATCAGTGCGGAAGTGCTGGCGCGAGCAGCCGACGGCGCTCCCGTCATGGTTCGCAACTCTCTCGGCAAGGGGCTCGTCTATTTCCTTGCCGACCCGATCGAGCAGAGCGACGACGGGGCCGACCGGATCCTGCGGAGGCAGTTGTACGAATTCGTCCTCAAGGATGCAGGCCGGCGCACCGGTACTCCGATCAAGCCGCTCTTCGTCGAGCCTCATGATTCCCGGATTTTCGCGTTGCGGCAGCCGACCGCGCGCGGTGCGGTTTTCGTCGTGGCGAACAATCGGCCCACGGGCGGCACGACTGACGTGACCCTGCGATCGGGTACGACGACAGTGATCATTCGCACGGCGGATAGCTGGCCGGCGCTACTGCATCTCGCCCACGACGGTCGTATCCTGGCCGCCAGCACCACGGGTGAGGTACGCGTCGATCGTGAAACATTGACGATGGGTCGCGGCCTGCATGCTCTGCTCGCGCTCGATCGTGCCGACCTGCGCCGATCGGAGGCGATCGTGCTCGCCCCGTTCGAGCCGGGGAAACGCGTGCTGCCGGCGCGCGGCGGACCGTGGACCGTCCTCATCGGTGATTTCCACGGCGGAGCCTGGCGCACTTACGAGACGATCGCAATCAAGGATGGCCCCGCTGCCGTGAGCCTCGATGCCGATCGCGCCACGTGTCTGGTTCTCTTCTGCCGACCGGGCCAGGAAGCGTCGTGGACGCAGGTCATGGAACGAGCATTGACGCATCCCGACGAGCTACCGACCGAGTGAGCGAAGGGCCGCAGGCGCGCAAGCGTGTAACTTTTCTCACTGTCGCACCGATGCATTACCCACAACTCTCAAGTATCGTAGGATCCGCTGTGCGGACCAAATCCCCGGCCGTCGGTCCGCACAGCGGCCCCTACGGTGAGCCAACGACCCGAAAACCGCTCTGGAGGGAGTAACAAGATGACGGACACGCGCAGGGCATTTCTCAAGACGGCTGCCGCGGCGGTCGCGGCGGGGAGCGTGGGCGGAGGACCGATTGGCCGGGCCGCGGACGGCAAGCCCGTTCGCGTCCGAGACGCGAAGGTCATCCGCGTGCGCGACCGCAAGGGCGGGGGGACGGAATGGTATCTCAAGATCACCTGCGAATCCGGCCTGAAGGGCTTCGCCGGTCCGCTCTTGAAGGAGCAGACGGCGGCCTTTCCCGCCAACCTGCGCGCGCTGCTCGTGGGTCGCGATGTGGCTGACCCCGACGCCGTCAACTTCCACACGCTCTGGAGTCAGTGCCACTCTGGCCATTCCCTTGAACGCTACGCCGAAGGGAAAGATCCGCTCACCGGTGCGACGGTCTGGGGCATTCGGCGCGCTTTGCGACACACCGAAACCGGCTGGGTGATCGCGGCGCTCTCCGCCGTCGACCTGGCCCTCTGGGACCTGCGCGGAAAAGCGGCGGGGAAGCCCGTCTGGCAACTCCTCAAAGGAACTCGACTTCGTCTGAACGCGTACGCCAGCATGCTGGGCTATTCGGTCAAACCGGCCGAGGCGCGGAAGACGGCTCGCGCGTTCTTCGACCAGGGGTTCACGCGGCAGAAGTGGTTCTTCATGAGTGGCCCGATCGACGGCGCCGCCGGGCTGAAGCAGAACATCGAGCTGGTGCGCGCGGTGCGCGAAGAGCTGGGACCAGAGGCGACGCTGATGTTTGACGGCATCCAGTCCGTCTGGAAATCGGTCGACCTTCGGTTCTCGATCGCGCTGGCCAAGGGGATTCTCCCCTACAAGCCGCACTGGCTGGAGGAGCCCTTGCGCCCGGACGACCTCGAGGGGTACACGCGTTTGAAGGGGGAGACTGGGATCACGCTGGCGGCCGGCGAACACTGGTACACGCGCTGGAACGTCAAGCCGTTCCTCGATCGAGGCATTGTGAATTTCGTGCAGTCGGACCCGGAATGGTGCGGCGGAATCAGCGAGTGGCTGAAGATCTGCGAGCTCGCTCGGCGCTATCCCGGAGTCCAGGTAGTTCCGCACGGCCATCACGTGCTGGCGGCCTCGACCTGCGTGGCGTCGCAGGCCGAGAGGCTCTGCCCGATGATGGAATACCTGCTCCAGTCTCGCGTTCACTTCCAGCATTGCCAGACGCGGCCGTTGCTCGCCGTGGCCGGCACGTTCGCGATGGCCGAGGAGCCCGGGCTCGGCCCCGCGCTCGACGAAGCCAGGTTGGACGAGGTCGAACCAGCTTGAGGCGGGCACGAGCCGCGCCGGTTACAATGTCGGCGGTTGGTTCTCCGCCGAAGACGGCCGCACCGTGACGCGACCGTCGCGTGTGGGCCTGAAGGAGCCGGATCATGAACGGCCGCGTCGCCTCGTATCTCGTCTTC
>JBMFUH010000442.1:0-5963 GCA_049966735.1 Isosphaeraceae bacterium | reverse complement strand
CCATGTGTTTCATGGTATGGACGCGCTCGTAACCAATTTCCATCTTCCACGCAGTACACTCCTTGTCCTCGTGAGCGCCTTCGCCGGGATTGAACTCATCCGTCAAGCCTATCAAGAGGCAATAGCGCAGCGCTACCGGTTCTTCAGTTATGGCGACGCCATGCTCATTCTCTGAGGAAACTCAGGACTGGCTTATCGTCCTAACAGCAACTCACGAATGAGCTTCGGCAATTGAGCCGAAAATTCGCCGCGCGACAGGACACGATGACACCCGGCATTTCGCGCTCGTGCCAGCTCACTTGTGTCCACGTGAGGTCCGAAGGCGAGGAACGTGGTGTCAGGGCCGGTATGCTCTCTGTACACCTGGAGAGAGTCTGAAGCCGTCAGCTTCTCGGCAGTGAGGTCGAGAAAGAGCACCCTTGGTTGCCAACGGTCGATGAGCCCGAGCGCGCTTTCGGTATCCCCGGCAGTCAAGACTCGACATCCCAGGTTCTCTGCCGTACCCGTGACTTTCGACCTGAAAATCAAGTCTCGAGTGAGCAAGATCCCTGTTGGGCTCTTGGCTGATTCAAGACCTTCCGCGGAAATTTCCGAAGCGCGGTTCATAACGGCTCGCCGCTCGGCGGTCTGAGAACTGATGCTCTGGTCAACCACTTTGGCCGGAGAAGGAACTGGATCTTGCCACATCTGGACGCCAGCGCTTCCCATCCCTGATCCACTCGGGCGTTAAGACGCTCAGGCTATGGATGACCGTGTCCGCACCGGACTCCAGAAGCTGATCCGCCGTGTAGGTATGGCTGATACCGACTGCCCACATTCCCGCCGCCTTGGCCGAGATGACACCGGCAAGACTATCCTCCACGACCAAGCACTCTCGTGAGCCGACAACCGGATCGTTGACGGCTCGTCCTCGACCACGATCTTGAAGGAGATCGAGGGCCTGAAGATAGCCCGCGGGGTCGGGCTTGCATTTGTGCGCATCCTCGGCGGCGATAATCCCCGTGATGCAATCACGACAGTTCAAGTGTTCCAGCGCGTACTCAATCTCGGCACGAAGAGCCCCCGAACAAATTGCCAGAGGCCAATGAACCGCAAGAGTCTTCAGCGTTTCAGCCGCGTGGGGAAAGTAGCGTAATCCCTTATCAGCAACCCTGACATAGCGCCGCGCCTTGCGCTCCACGAGTTCATCGAGGTTCTGATCATCGATAGGATGTTGATGATCGTCCAGCACCGCGGCAAAACATCCGCGGTCGTCATACCCTAGGTACCGCTCATGGTACTGTCGCTCCGTGATTGTGATGCCCTCCTCCGCCAGTACCTCACGGAAAAGCTCAAAATGAACGGCCTCATCATCGACCAGGACACCATTAAAGTCAAAGATAATCGCTCTTATCATTCTTGCTCGAGATTTCTTATGGGTGCTGACCGACGCGAGGTGCGTTGGCACAGTCCGGTCTCAAAGGCACCCTTTGAGCCATGGTCATGGTCTCGCCTAGATCGCCTCGGGACCTCGCTCGCCAGTGCGAATACGAATGCAGTCATCCAGGGGCAGGATGAAGATTTTCCCATCACCTATCTTACCATCTGGCCCGCTGCGACCCGCCTTGAGAATTGCATTGACTGTAGGTTCCACGAAATCCTCATTCACTGCAATCTGAAGTTCGATCTTCCGCAGCAGGTTCACGGTCACTTCATGCCCACGGTAAACTTCCGTATATCCTTTTTGTCTGCCGAAACCCTGGACGTCCATCACAGTCAGTCGAAAGACTTCCACTGCCGAGAGTGCCTCCTTGACCGCCTCAAGCTTCGTGGGCTGGATGATGGCAATGACCAGTTTCATGAAGTCCCTCGCGGGAAGACACCGCCAAGTATAATCTGGGATCGAGTGATTGAATCCAGATTGCCGGCACCCCCCTTGTCGCCGGACGCATCTTGATTGTCTGGAGAGTCATCCCCATCGTCAACATCTCCACTACAAAAAGATGGTTCCATCCAGGACCCACGCGATCAAGATGCCCAAAAGAGACCGACCTTTTCATGAGCTACCGATCAGGGCTCACCTGATGGTCCACCGGGCTTGTCCTTTCGACATTGGGCGGGTAATCGCGGTATGTTTCTGTCCAGGTACACCCTGGCTGACTCACCAGGACGCAAAGTGCGAGCACTCCAAATACGACCCGCGCCATGGTCACGATTTTGTTCATTCGATCACTCCATTTACTTGCAAGAGACTAACTCGATCGGGACCGCGGCAAGAACTTGCCACAGACGATCTTTCGTTCATGGGGTCGTTGGTGGTGAAACTGGAGGCAACGGAGTGTTGCCGCCGGTTGGCCTGGTAGAAGGAACAGGTGTCTCTGAGTTGAGTGGCCGCGTTTCAGAGGGAGAGGATACAGGTGGGGCATCCGCTGCTTCCTTAAGAGGTGGTCCAGTGTAGGATCCTGGCATCATGGAGGCTCCTCCTGGACCACCAGGCGAGGGATAGTCATCACAGTCATCACAAAACGTGACGCAGCCTGTGGCCACAGTCCCAAGCAGAAATACCAGCATGAGTTTCCAAAACCTTGCCATCATCAAATCCCTTTCACCCCATGGATTGCGCAAGTCCCTATTACGATCATCGGTACAATACGCCCAGAAGAATGAGCAGAATCTGTCTCCATGGAAGAAGCGGCTTCACGATGGTTGCACAAATGCCTCCAGGACATATGAACAGGCTCTCGAGACGCATCCGCCGCGATCCGAGCGGCGTGGGCCATCGCTTGCCCAGCTCAGTTCCTGGATCACCTCGGTGCTGGGAGGAAGGATGCTCACGGGGCGATTGGCCTGGTCATGGATCATGCTGTGTGGATCAATGCCAACGTTCTGGTAGATGACAGATCCACGAACGGCGGCATGACCGGCTCGACAGGACCCAGCATTCGGCAGATCACCGAGCCAAAGTGTGGTTTCCCTTCGCGCAGGCTGATCCCCATGGGGAAACCCGTCATGCTCTGGAAACTCCAGTGCTCATCGATCTACCCGACAACGGAGCGGATGACCACGAGTTTATCCATGATTGCGGCGGTCCTGGGGAGTAACTCGCGGATCTGGACACCAGGAACGTGCGTTTCGGGTCGGGACAAGGGCTGCAGACAACCCAGTACGGTCGCTCAGGGCCTTATTTCTTATCCTTCGCCTTTTGATCCAGTTCCTGGAGGAACTTCTGAAAGTCAGGTCGAGCGCGCAGAGGATCGAGTTCGGGGTCCGTCTTGTACAGCTCAGGGTTCGCGAAGCCTCCGGCAACGGCTTCTTTGAGGGTCTCCACGGCGCGCTTGCCATAAACTTGACGACGCGCACGATCGCCGGGGCTGAGTTTCGATTCATCGTCCGACGGAGGCTCTCCAGGACTGACCCCAATCAAAGCAAGAGAGTGTGACAGATTCACCGCGAGCTGGTAACGATTCTCGGAATTAAGATGTGAACAGCTTTCTAGCAAGTCCACCGCGCGCTGAAATGACTCAAGCGCCTTGGCGTAGGCCCCGGCGTATTGACGCAGCCGTCCCAGAAAGCTGTAACATCGCGAGAGATCGACCTGATAGACGGGATTTCCGGGAGGTTTCGCCACGAGGTGTTCCAGTATAGCGCGTGCTCGCTCCGACCACTCGATCGCCGCCTTGGTGTCACCCTCCGAATTGGAGAGACGGCTCATCCGGTCGTAGGCAAGGTACAACTTGGTCTGGAAGTCGGCCGTCTCGGGGAAGCGCTGGTTCAGCTTTTCGATGAGAGCGAGGCTGCGCTCCTCGGCCTTCCGAGCTGCCTCGAACTGGCGTGCCGCCTGGTGGACGCTTGCCAGATTGCCCAGCTCTACGGCCAGTTGATCAACCTGATTCATGCGGTTGGGATGCTGATCGACGATCTTCTGTCGCAGTTCAATACCCTGGTTCAGGGTAGAGATTCCCCTGGCGAACGTGGTCGGGTCCGTTGTCAACACGAGGCCCAGACCAACCTTGGCTGTCGCGAGCGTCATCCTGTCTGGCACGTTGCCAGGGTTCTCCGAGATCAGCTCGGATGCGATCCGAATGACGCTGTTCCAGGCAATCCGCCCCTGATCGAGATGTCCTACGGCGCATTCCAGCTCGGCAATATCCCGCAGCACCCGTGCTTGCTCCTGGCGGCGGCTAGCGGGCTGGGGTTGAGCAGCAGGCCATGCTTTGAGCAAGTGGAGGGCCTGGTAGAAGAGCTGCCTTGCCACACCTTGCGGGCCGTCCGTGGCAAACTTGATTTCTCCGAGATCAATCAAAACGCGGATGAGCTCATCCTCAACCTGAGAGGAACCGGGGGCCTTGGCAGTCAGTATCTGGTAGCGTTCCAGAGCGTTCTCGTACTGCCAGGCTGCCACATCAGGAGGACGGGTCAAGCGGTCGATGCGAGCAATCCGGGCTTGGGCCACGGCCGCTTCATGCAGCGATTCGATGTCTGTGCCGGGCCGATCGCGCAACGTCTCATAATAGGGCAAGAGCGATTCCAGCAGAGCCCCGCGCACGACCGACAGGCCAGGTTCATCGAACCGGTGCTCGCGATCAATTTGCACGAAGAGATCATCGAGGCTCCGTCTTGCCGCGTGATGAAGAACCGTGGCCCGGTTCGCGACGCGCCGGGCCTGAATCATGCTGATGGTCGCCGCGGCGCCACCGATCAGAATCGCGGCGCCGACGAGAAAACCAAGGGTTGTCGTGAACCTGTGACGCTTGATGAACTTGCCGGCACGATAGTGCCAGCTATCCTGGTGCGCCCGCACCGGGCGACCCAGCAGGAAAGCCTCGACGTCCGCTGCCAACCGCTCCGCCGAAGCGTAACGGAGCGTAGGTTCCTTGTGCATGGCATGGAGGATGATCAGCTCCAGGTCGCCGGCAAGTTGTCGCTTCAACCTGACCAGCGATGTTGCTCGAGCTTCGGCGACAGCCTCGGGCGGTCGACCGGCTTCATCCGGCCGCTCCACGACCAGGCTGGGACGTTCAGGAGCCTGCACGGAGATCGCGTTGGCGATCTCTCCCGGATCGTCCTTTTCCAGCCGGTAAGGATAGTGTCCGGTCAGCAGCTCGTAGAGCAAAACGCCCAGAGCATAAACACCCGTCGCGACCGAGATCGGCTCACCCAGTACCTGTTCGGGACTTGCATAGCGGAATACTGAAACATCTTCGGACGAAGTATGAGATTGTTCACAGAGCCTCACGCTTGGCGGAGCATCTCCAGAAACGTGGACTCGGTGAGGAGTCAGGTCGCGCTCCATGATTCCCTGGCGATGAGACTGGTCGATCCGCTGACAAACCTGCTGGAAGAGCCTGAGGCGGTCGACCAGGCTCAGGCGTTTCCTCTCGCAGAAGTTGATGATTGGGAGATCGCTCGCGGTGTCCGGCTCGCTCTCAGCTTCCGTGCCGGGGCCTGGGCCCTCACCGGTCAATAGAGCATCGAGAGCGATTGATTCAATGGAGCTTGCCTCGGAATTCGTGGCTTGCTCGTTCGCGGGAGACAAGGGCGCAGGTGCACTGCTGGGCTGAAAGCTCGAATTCTCGAGCAGATTCTCAACCTGCTTCTGGAGATTCACGTCGGCTCCGCACGCGGCATCGAGAAAACGCTCGCGCCGCTCAATGGCCATCGCCCTGGCCAACTCGGCAATCATTGGGACCGGATTGTGGTTCACGGGATGCATTCGTACGCTCGCCAACTGGCTTGAGTTTGCCACCGGATCATCATGCGCGGACTTTCTCACGGATCTATTGTGGACCAAGCAATGAACGGTTTGAACCCCGCTTCACCTGTTATACCGTGTGCGGGAGAGCCGATGAGCTTGCCGCATTCAGGGGCGATGCATATTCTCAAACCATCGTTTAACAATACTGGGATAAGGGAAGCTCTGCTTGTCTCAACGGTTTCTAAGTTCGAGTTTCGCACTTTCAAAGGGAGGGCTACTGAACAAAAGT
>JBMFUH010000441.1:0-5965 GCA_049966735.1 Isosphaeraceae bacterium | reverse complement strand
GGCGTATCCTTGCGAGCCTGGTCCACTTGCCGACGTACGCAATCTGGAAGCTCGCAACCGTGCTCCACGGCCGTCCCACGCGATGGATCCGGACGGCGCGTGTCGACACAGCCCCTGCTCCCGCGGAGGATCTCGATTGCCCCGCCGTGGTCGCCAGCACGCGATCACGCACATCGGAGAAGGGCTGAAGCCAGAAAGACAAAGGCCCTCTCGTGCGTTGACCCCAGAACGGCACGCGCGAAATGCGGTTTCTTATCGCGGGCGGTTTGCAAGTTCCACGGATCTTCCTTAATATTGATAATATTGATGCTACCGACAAAAGTCCCGAGTGGGAACCTAGATCGAAGAGGGAAACTGCGAGATCTCTATCGGAACTCCTTAATTCAAAGGGGTTTATGGAGTTGAAAGAGCCGATTTACCCATTGGTTTCGCCCGATGAATGTGCACGGGTGTTCAATTTTGTCGGTGGCGTCTTCACTGGGTTGTTCCGCCTCTGTTCCTTTTGAACCTCTTCGTCCTGCCTGACTTCCTTCTGACCCTGGTGTCGGCCGTTGCAGCCTTTTTCTCCTCGCGCACGACAGCGCGATCGGCGAATCCCAGATGAACCTATTGCCCAGCAGCGTAAGAACTTAAGTATAAAGACACCCTATCGGGACAGGGCCACGGAACGCCGATACCCTTGCGATTCGGACGAAAATTCGGTCTGATCAGCGAGTTGGCCGGAAAAGCGGAACAGCGAAGAGACAAGCTGGCGGACTAGAGGAACGGCGTTACCCTTGCTGGTCAGGGGCCGTTGGAATCGGTCCGGGAAAGCCAACAGGTTCGGCCGGAACTCGATGTTCGGGCCAGCAGGACGGATCGGCATCCCTTTACTTGCGAATTCATCGTGTGAGTCAGGAGTCAAGTCATGTCAGTGCGTGTTGGGATTAATGGCTTTGGTCGCATCGGACGTCTCGTGTTTCGCGTTCTGGCCGAGCACCCCTCCGATTTCGAGGTGGTGGCCATCAATGATCTGGCGGACCCCAAGCACCTGGCGATGCTGCTGAAGTACGACAGCGTCCATGGCAAGTTCAAGGGAACTGTCGAGGCAGCCGAGCAGGCGCTGGTGGTGAACGGGAAGAACATCCCGATTCTCAGCGAGCGCGACCCCGCCAACCTTCCCTGGAAGAGCCTGGGATGTCGGGTGGCACTGGAGTCGACCGGCTTTTTCACCAACCGCGAAAAGCTCCAGAAGCACCTCGACGCCGGCGCCCAGAAGGTGATTCTGAGCGCCCCGGCCAAGGACAAGCTGGACGCGACCATTGTTCTCGGCGTCAACGACCAGCTTCTCAACTCCGGCATGAAGATGATCTCCAACGCCTCGTGCACCACAAACTGTCTGGCGCCGATGGTGAAGGTGCTCCATGAGACCTTCGGCGTCGAGAAGGGCCTGATGACCACGATCCACGCTTATACGAACGATCAGCGCGTCGCCGACCAGATCCACAGCGACATGTACCGGGCTCGCGCCGCGGCCGTCAACGTGATTCCCACCAAGACCGGAGCCGCCAAGGCGGTGGGCGAGGTCATTCCTGAGCTGAACGGCAAGCTGACCGGCTTCGCGGTGCGCGTGCCCGTACCCGACGGCTCGATGACGGACCTCACGGCCGTCCTCAAGAAGAGCGTGACCAAGGACGAGATCAACGCCGCCATGAAGGCCGCTGCCGAGGAGGGCCCGCTCAAGGGGCTTCTGGAATACAACACCGATCCGATCGTGTCCAGCGACATCGTCGGCAATGCCCATTCCTGCGTCTTCGCGCCCGACCAGACCTTGGTGATGGAAGGCACTCTCGTGAAGGTTGTGGGGTGGTACGACAACGAGTGGGGCTACTCGCACCGCACCGCCGAGCTGATCACCAAGCTGGGTGCTCTCTGAGCCGTCCTTTTATCACGCGGAATCGCGATTCCAGCCCGGAGCGGCCAGGCCCCTGCCCGGTCGTTCCGAGCGGTTGCTCTCCTCCATGATTCAAGGGAACGTCGATGCCAAAGCAGACTGTTCGCGACCTGGACGTCAAAGGCAGGAAAGTCCTCGTCCGAGTTGATTTCAATGTCCCTCAAACGGCGTCCGGCGACGTCGCCGACGACCGCCGTATTCGCGCCGCGCTGCCGACACTCAACGATGTTTTGAACCGAGGCGGCAGCCTGATCCTGGTCAGCCACCTCGGCCGGCCCAAGGGCGACCCCGCGACCGATGCCCCCTTCAAGATGGACAAGGTCGCCGCCAGGCTGTCCGAGCTGATCGGCCGCCCGGTCAGGAAGACTGGCGACACCGTCGGGCCCGAAGCTCAGGCCGCCTGTTCCGCCCTGGCGCCGGGGGACATCGTCCTGC
This sequence comes from Isosphaeraceae bacterium, assembly GCA_049966735.1. GTDB lineage: Bacteria > Planctomycetota > Planctomycetia > Isosphaerales > Isosphaeraceae > Aquisphaera. The sequence goes on along the minus strand of JBMFUH010000441.1, from coordinate 3,597 downwards.
TCGAGAACGTCCGCTTCAACAAGGGCGAGAAGAAGGGCGATCCGGCCTTTGCCGGGCAGCTCGCCGCCCTGGCGGGCGCGTACGTCAACGACGCCTTCGGCACCTGCCATCGCGACGAAGCCTCGATGGTCGCCGTCCCCCAGCAGTTTCCCAAGGACCTCCGCGGTATCGGCTTCTTGGTCGAGAAGGAACTGAAGATCCTCGACACCCTTCTCTCCAATCCCCAGAGTCCCTACGTGGCCGTCATGGGAGGAGCCAAGGTTTCCGACAAGATCCTGGTCATCGAGAACCTGCTCAAGAAGGTGGACAAGCTCTTGGTCGGCGGCGCGATGACCTACACCTTCCTCAAGGCCCAGGGGCATTCCGTCGGCCAGAGCAAGGTCGAGGCCGACAAGCTCGATGTCGCCAAGCACGTGCTGGAGCTAGCCGGTCCCAAGCTCGTCTTGCCCGTCGATCACCTGATCGCCAACAAGCCCGGGGCGGGCGCCGAGACCAAGGTGGTGGACGGCCCCACGATCCCGGATGGCTGGTTCGGCATGGATATCGGCCCGAGGACGATCGAGCTCTATGCCGGAATCATCAAGAGTGCCGGCACGGTTGTCTGGAACGGTCCCATGGGCAAGTTCGAGGTTGAGGCCTTCGCCAACGGAACCAGGGCCGTGGCGCAAGCCATGGCCGAGTCGCCAGCCGTGACCGCCGTCGGCGGCGGCGAATCGGCCGAGGCCGTCGAGAAGTTCGGCCTGGCGGCGAAGGTCAGCCACGTCTCCACCGGGGGCGGGGCCTTCCTCGAATCGCTCGAAGGGAAGTCGTTCAACTCGCTCAAGGTGATCCCGGACCGGTAGACGCAAGACCCCTCGCGCGCCGATTTGAACACGGCAAGCCGCCGGACGATCAGGAATGCTCGTCCGGTGGTGCATTTGTTGCCGACGTCATGACCGGAAAACACAGACAGGATGCTTCAGCGCGTCTGCGGCGGCGTGCCGACGACGATTTGCTTGAGCTCGCCGAAGATCCCGGCTGGAACACCGATGAAGGTCGCCGCGCCGGCCTTGACGATCTTGTTGTCGCCGGCATTCTCCCAGTATTCGCGAGGTTTCGACAGCAGTGGATGCCGGTCCACGTAGGACACCGTCTTGGCCTGGGGTGCCTCGGCCACGGTGCCATTGGAATCGGGGGTCATGGTCAATCCGGGCTCGGGAGTAGACCTCCTGGAGCCGCTGGTCTGGCAACCCGCGCCGCCGGTCAAGATGAGGACCGAGAGCCCCAGTGCCCCCAGCCAGCGATGTCCGCACATCCTGAGCCGTCCTTTCCCAACGCAAATGGGCCGTGGCCGCTAAATGCTCGCCTGCACTGTCAGTGAGCCATTCAAGCATACCCGAGAATTGGCAAGCGGACGGTTATTTTCGCCGCGCGGGGAGTCCGAAGGTGACGCACCAGAAGGGCGTGCCGTCAAGAGCGGTCGCGTAAGCTGCTCCAATCTGGCTGAAGTTCCCGAGAATGTTGGCCTTGTGTGGGGGGCTCTCCATCCAGCCCTTCATGACCGCTTCGCAGGTCCTCACTCCGAAGGCGACGTTCTCGCCACATCGACGGAAACGGTACGCCTGATTCGAGATCCGCGACGCGGGCGAGGAGCCGTCACTCCCCTCATGCGTCATCTTGTGGCGAGCCGCCATGTCGCGAACATGCTCTTCGGCCGCTGCCTGAAGCTTCCTGCTCGGCTCCAGAGAGTGCAGCTTCGCCTGGGCACGCACCCGGTTGTGCAAGACGACCAGATCCTTGGTCACGCGAGCGGGATCAAGCGCGGGCGATCGATGATCTTCCTCTTCAAGACGTGGGACAGGAACGATAGGACCCATTCGCGGCCAGGGATCGAGCGCGGCGCATCCGACAACCACGACCGCCAGCGGCAGGCGCGTCATGACCCGCGGATCGCGAAAGGCGAACTTGAATGGCATGTAAGCATTGTCGTCACCGCCGGCCCCCTTTCAAGAGAGATTCCCGATCAACGAAATTCTCCCTGTACTCCTAACTTCGAGAATCTTGTACGCCGGACACGATCTCGCAAGCGCTTCCGTGGCAAGCTCTGGGGTTGCAGCCCCGGGTGATCCAGCGCGCGGAGCCATGATGGCAACGACGCATCTTATCCGTGTTCAATCCGTGGCCTTGCACCGTCTTTTGGTTGCGGCTCGGCCGCGCTGTGCTGGCCTTTCAAAGAACCTGCGCCTTGCTCGCCGGCCTGGCCCATCTGTACACTGTATTGCAATGGGACCAAGCTTCAATCGGAGTAGCTTCGATGGAAGATCGGACGGCGGAAATCGAGTTCGTCGCCTTCGACCTGGAAACGACGGGGCTGTCCGCCAGGCACGATCGAATCGTGGAGATCGGCGCCGTCCGGTTCTCGCGTCAGGTCACCGTGATTGATCGGTTCGACCAGCTCGTCAATCCAGAGTGCCCGATGCCCTCCGCCGCGCAGGCCGTCCACGGGATCTCGGACGCCGATCTTGCCTCTGCCCCACCTGCGCGGAAGGTGCTGCCCCGCTTTCTCGAGTTTCTCGGCAAATCCGGCGCAACCGTGCTCGTCGCGCACAACGCCAGCTTTGACGCGGGCTTCCTCGGTCGAGAACTCTCCCGAGTAGGCCATCCCCTTCCCGATCATCCGGTCTTCGACACGCTGACCTTGGCACGACGGCGCCATCCCGGCCTCCGCAACCATCGCCTGGAGACGCTGGCCGAATTCTTCCGGCTCGATTGCGGGCGATTGCATCGCGCGCTGGGGGATTCGATGCTGGTCAAGGACCTCTGGCTCCGGCTCGAGGGGCCTGCCGCGCCCGCGGAAATGCTCGTGTCGTACCCGATCCGCAATCCCCGCGATTCCGCGATCGCTCCACTGGGATGGGAGACGCTCGACCAGGCGATCATTTCAGGTTCCACCGTCTGCATCGAGTACGATGGTGGGACGAGGGGAACCTCGCCGCGGGCAATCACTCCGTTGCGCTTCATGCAAAAGGGGGGTGAGACCTACATCGTCGCCTTCTGCCACCTCGATTCTCTCGAGAAGTCGTTTCGCCTGGATCGGATTCGCGGGTGTGCTTTCTGTCCCGATACCCAAGCCAGGAAGCTCCATGTTGATCGCGGGACGGGGAGCCGATAAACTACAAACCTGATGGTTCATGCAGACTACAGTGAGGTAGATGACATGCGCACGGCACTTTTCCTGACTGCGATTGGTGCACTCTTCTGTCGCCTGGTTCCCCACCCGCCTAATGCGGTGCCAATGGGCGCGCTGGCGATCTACGCGGGGGCTTGCCTTCCTAAACGCTGGGCCTGGCTGGTGCCGATCGCGGTGATGGCCCTCTCCGACTTCGTGATCGACTCCGTGCTCGGCCGTCCCCTCCTCGACGTCACACGCTGGATCATCTACGCGACAGTCGCGGGGACGACTCTCCTTGGACCGCTCGCGAAGCGCCCCAAGGTCGGCCCCTGGCTGCTGCCGGCCCTCTCGCTTTCCGCCTCGGTGATCTTCTTCATCACCACGAATTTCGGTGCTTGGCTCTCGCTGACCTTCGCCTACCCGAAGACGTTGAGCGGACTCCTCAC
>JBMFUH010000440.1:0-5966 GCA_049966735.1 Isosphaeraceae bacterium | reverse complement strand
GGCTGGTCAGAAACCTGAGCAGGTTCCTGGCGGCCTCCATGTTCGCGTCGGCCAGTTTCTGGAGGGCGGGTTTGCCGTAGGCGGCGAGGCGTTCCTTGGCCTCGACGATGCTCTGGACCGTGGCCCTACCGTTCGCCGTGTACTCCTTGACGGCAATCTTGATCGCCGCCTCGGCGGCCGCGCGTGACTTGCCTAGCTCGGCGTCGGCGGGAGCCCGTCCCGGCCAGAGGACGGAACCTTCAGGCGAGAGAACCTGGTTGCGCGGCAGGGGCGTCGCGCCGGCCGGCTCGCGAGTCCTGGGCGGGCGCGGCGTCCGCTGGCGCACGTCGTACCGAGGCTCCATGGCCTGCTGCATCTGCCTCTCGTTGGCGAGTTGCTGAGTGATCGCCTGCTGGTTGTAGAGGTTCGCGGCCTGGTACATGCGGGCCGTCCAGGCGTTGTACGCCTCGTAGCGCGCGGCCTCCATTCCCAGGCTGAGCTGCGCCTGGACGATCGGGTTCCAGGGGGAAACGCCGACGCCGGGCAGGCCGTACCGCATATAGTCGGCATTGTAGTTCAGGCCGTACGGATCTCCGGCTCCCCAGTTGTAATAGGGAGTGGCCTGGTAAGGAAGCTGGGCCGTTGCGGAGCCGGCGAAGAACAAAAGCGACAGGCCGAAGACCGCCGCCTGCAATAAAGTGCTGGGGAAAGGGGTTCGACATGCTGTCATCGCGCATCTCCTGGTCCGGTGGAAGAGAAGCGAGCGGCTCATTTCACCCTATTCTCCAGGGCGGGGCCGCCGCGCACAATCCGACCACCAGTCGCTGGGGACTATCAATCTTCCCGGTGCGCGTCGTGGCACGACTTGCACGACGTGGCGAGCTTGTGAAACGCACTCTTGGTCGCGGTGAGGTCTTTCTTCTCGACGGCCGAGTTCAAGGCCTTGGCATTGGTGGCGAAGGCGGTCGACAGCTTCTTCCAGGATGCCGAGTCTCCCCTGGGGGGCTCGTTCTTGGGCAGGTCCACGGCGTACTTGACGTAGGTCTTGGCTTCCTTCTGAACGGTGGACCACTCGGGCGACTGGGTCTTGAGTTGGGTCTTGAGCGTGGCCAGAGGCGACTTTCCCCCCTTGTGCAAGGCTTTCATGATCTTGTCGATCTTGGCCGGCTCATCCGCGGCCGCACCCGAGGACCGGCTGACGACACCGACCAGCACAAGCAACGACATCACGCTGACTGCGCAGACAAGGCTCTTCATCGAATCTTCCTCACTTCTGGGTCAATCGGGCCTGGAGGTTGAAGAACAGTTCGAGCTTCCCTATCGAAACATGACGCGAGGAGAAAAGCAACAGCACGAGTCTGCCTGGGCATGAAGTCGTTCAATGCGACCGGATACCAGCCGGGAGCCCCTTCAAAAGGTTTCGTGCAAGTGCGATGATTCTGAAAACAATCCAGCACCCCGATCTCGACGGGAGGTGATGTCGATGCGTTGCGATTGGCGAATCATGATCGCCGCCTTGATGCTCCGCGGCCCGCTCCTGGGCGACGAGCCGAGCAACCGATTTCAGATCGTGACGCCGAAGACCGACGGCGTGAGCGCCGTGGCAATCAACGGGCACGGCGAGATCGTCGGATTCGAGTGGGTTGAAAGCAAGAAGACTCCCGGCGTGGTCGAGGAGCAGCCATTCTTCGCTCGCGGCAAGACGCTCACGAGGCTCCCGCTTCTGCAAGGGTACACCGCGACGTTTCCGGCCGCCCTCAGCGACGACGGCACGGTCGTGGGACGATCGAGCAAGCCTGCCCCTCTGGGGGTCGCGGTCCCCTTGCGCAACCAGGCGTTCATCTGGACCGCCGCGGGGGGCATCCGCGGCCTCGGCGTGCTCGAGGGGGATCGAACCTCGATTGCCAGTGACATCACCTCGAACGGGCGCAGGATCAGCGGCTTCTCGGTCGGCGAGTACCGCGTTCGCGCCTGTATCTGGGAGCGAAAGGGCAATGGCTGGAAGGCAACCGCGCTGCCCTTCGTGTCCAATCTCGGGTCCCAGGTGGTGGCGATGAGCGACGACGGCAAGCACATCTCGGCAGTGGACGGCGAGAAACCCGTGCTCTGGACCGAGGTGGCGGATGGCCAGTGGAAAGAGGAGTTCATCGGCCTGCCGGGCTCGTTCGTTCCCCGCGGCGTGAACAATTCGGGGACGGTCGTCGGGGTCCGCTTCACGTTCGATGGTCTGACTCACGCTGTTCTCTGGTCGCGCGAAGCCGGTCAGAAGCAGCTCGAGAAGCCCCAAGGGTATGTCCGGTCCGAGGCCCTGGCCGTCAACAATCAAGGGATCGTGGTCGGCATGGTCGACGGTCCGAGAGGTTCGAAGACCGGGCCCAATGCGTTCGTCCACGAGCAGGGCCGGCTCCGCTTGCTGGACGAGGGGGGGCCGACCTTCGCCTCCGCCCAGGCCATCAACGACCACCGGCAAGTCACCGGCGTCTTCGAAAAGGAAGAGGAAGACGAGCATCCCGCGGCGCCCGGCAAGGCGAAGCAGCATGAGAAATAAGTGGGACAAGATTCCAATCTTGTCCTACTTAAAATGTAATTAATTCAGAATCTAAAACAAGGTGGGAATTGTCCCACTGGTTTCTCATTTGGTGCAACTCCTGGCCGATCCGGTCAAAGACCTCGTCCCAGTCGTTCCACCGGCGCTGGCGGAAGAGGCGCATGGTGGGATACCAGGGGGTATCTTCGCGATCGAGCATCCAGCGCCAGTCGGCTGAAAACTGGACCGCGACCCAGACGGGAACTCCCAAGGCGCCGGCCAGATGGGCCAGTGCGGTGTCAGGCATGATAATGAGATCAAGGTTGCCAATCACCGCGGCGGCGTCGGCCAGATCACCCAGCCGTCGGCCCAGGTCGACCACGGGGAAGCGGCCAGCCGCCTTGTCGAGCTGTTCCGCGCCGAAGCCCTTCTGCAGGCTGAAGAGCCGGACGCCCTCGATCGCGGCCAGGCGTTCGAAGAGGTCGAGCCGGAACGAGCGCTGGCGGTCTTTCTTGTGGTCCGGGTTGCCTTGCCAGGCGATGCCGATTTTCAGACCATCGCCCGAGCCCAGTTCCTCGTGCCATCGGGAGAGCGCCGCGGGATCGGCGCTCAGATAAGGAACCTGCGTGGGGATGGTCTCGACAGTCGTCTCGAGGAGCCTGGGCAGGCTCATGAGGGGAGCGTGGCAGTCATAGTCGGGCGCGGGGGAGCCCTCGGCGAAGGCAGCGTCCACGCCGGGGCAGGTTGCCAGAAGCGCGGTCAGCGATTGGGGACAGCTCACGAACACGCGGCCCCCGCGCGCGGCGACGGCGGGTGCGAAGCGGATGAACTGGATCGAGTCTCCCAGACCCTGCTCGGTCCAGAGGAGTACGGTCCGACCCTCCAGCGGCGAACCGTCCCAGAACGGTCTGCCTTGATCCAGGACGGGATGCTCGCGGCAACGAAACCGCCATTCGTACTCGGTCCAGCCGCGGGCGAAGTCTCCCCGCTGGAGGCAGGCCAGGGCGCGGTTCATGTGGATGGTGCCGGAATCGGGAGCGTTCTCGATCGCCTTGTCGAACCAGACGACGGCTTCCTCGAGCTTCCCCTGGGCTTGAAGAACCAGCCCTAGATGATCGAAGACTTCAACGTAATCGGGCTTGAAATGAAGCGCGCGATGGTACGACGCGACCGCCTCGTCAAACCTCCCTTGAGCGGCGAGCACGTTGCCCAGGTTGTTGTGGGCCTGGGCGTAGCCGGGCTCCAGCTCGAGCGCCTTGCGCAGGCAGGGCTCGGCCTCCGCGGGCCTCCGGAGCGACGAGAGCGACGCTCCCATGTTGTTCCAGGCCTCGGCATTGCCCGGCGCGAACCGCAACGCGTTGCGATAGTAGGCCACCGAGTCGGTCAGCTTGCCCCGAAGCTGCGTGGCCACGCCGAGGACGAACCAGGCCTGGCCCATGCCGGGGTCCCAATCCAGGATCTGGCGGCACGCCCGCTCGGCGCCGGGGTAATCTCCGGCGTGAATACAGGCCCCGGCGAAGGCAAGCGGATTTTGCAGCGCAGTCATGGTCAATCACCTCCTGACATCATCCCCGGCGGTCCTCGACCGACCGGGCGAGAATGGAGAGTTCGTGTGCCAGTCGCGCGAACAGCTCATTCCAGTCGCCAAAGCGCCGCTGGCGGAAGAGGCGCATCGTGGGATACCAGGGCGTGTCGTCGCGATCGGACATCCACCGCCAGTCAGAGATGAAAGGAAGCACCATCCAGACCGGGACGCCAATCGCTCCCGCCAGGTGCGCCGGGGCACTGTCAATCGTGACCACCAGGTCAAGGTTGCGCATCACCGCGGCAGTGTCGACCAGGTCGTGGAGTCGGCTTCCCAGCTCGGTCACGACGAACCGATCGGCGGCCTCGTCGAGTTGTTCCAGGCCGAAGTTCTTTTGCAGACTGAAAAGGCGGACGCCGGAAACACGGGCCACCGGCTCAAGAGACGCCAGCCGGAACGACCGCTCGCGATCCCTGGTGTGCACGGGGTTTCCCTGCCAGACAATGCCGACCTTGAATTCCTTGATCCCCTTTAGCTCTTGCCGCCAGCGGTTCACGAGCGCGGCGTCGGGGCAGAGATAAGGGACCTCGCGCGGGATCGTCTCCAGCGTGGTCCCCAGTATCCGGGGCAGGCTCATGACCGGAGCATGGCAGGAATATTCCGGCAGCGGGCTGCCATCGGTGACCACCCCATCAACGTCCGGGCAGGTGGCGACGATCCGCGCCAGGGCTTGCGAGCAGGCGACGATCACCCGACCGCCCAGACGCTTGGCATGGCTGGCGTAGCGGATGAACTGGAGCGTGTCTCCAAGTCCCTGCTCGGCACAGATCAAGAGCGTTCGCCCCTCCAGTGGCGATCCATCCCAGACGGGCTGAGGCAGGCCATCGGTCGGAAAGTGCTCGTCGCGGAGCCGCCATTCCACCTCGGCGAACCCGCCCGGCAGGTCGCCCAGTTGGATCAGGACCATCGCCCGCGAGGTATGCAGCAGGCTGTGATCGGGAGCCAAGCGCAGGCCCTCGTCATAGCAGGCTATCGCCTCGTCCAGTCGCCCCAACGCCCGCAGCGCATTGCCCAGATGCTTGAATGCCTCTAGATATCGTGGTCGAAACCGGAGGGCCTGGCGATACGCCGTCACGGCCTCCGCGAACCGTCCCTGGTCCTGGAGCACGTTGCCCAGGTTGTTGTAGGCCTCGGCGTAGTCCGGCATCAAGCGGATGGCCTCGCGGAAGCACGCCTCGGCGCTTTCGTGGTTTCTCTGCGACTGGAAGACCACGCCCAGGTTGTTGCTTGCTTCGGCGAGGTCGGGGGCCAGCCGCAAGGCTCGCTCGTAGTGCAGGGCCGCGTTCTCCAATTCCCCGCGTTGTTGATGAATCAAACCCAGAAAGAAGCATGCCTCGGCGGAAGTAGGGTCTTCTTGCGCGATCCGTGTGAATGCCTGCTCCGCTCGGGCAAGATCGCCGGCGTGGAGGAATCCCGCGGCGTTCGCCAATGCCTGGCGAGTGCTCCGCCGGTTGGCGTCGTGCGCTGGGGGGGCGACAACCAGACAGCCGTCCTGGGCTGGCATGAGGCTGCTCCTGCCTCCGTTGACAAGAGTCGAGAATTCGGCCGGGGAAGGCCCCCAGCGCGCATGATGGATAATTGGAGATCCGACAGGATGGCCCGAATGGTCTCCGAGAAGCTGGATTTCGTCAAGGCCGAGTGGAACTTCTGGACGGCGGTGCGCTTGTGGAAATCGAGCGGATGTGGCTCAGGCTCAATCCGGCTCGATGCCCAGTTCGCGCAACCTGGCCGCCAGGCGTTCGGCGCGCTGGCGTTCGGCCTCGGCGTGGTCCATGAGTTCCTGATGGCTCGGGAACGGCTGGCCGTCGGGGCCGATGATCCTCAGAGGGTGTTTGAAAACCTGAATGGTCTGGGCAAGCTTGCTGAAATAGTCAT
>JBMFUH010000439.1:0-5969 GCA_049966735.1 Isosphaeraceae bacterium | reverse complement strand
CACCCCAAACATAGGCTAGTCGTCGAGGGAAGGGGCTGGGAGAAGACGCTCGTCGATTGCGGACTCGATTTGCGCGTCCACGGGAATGTGAGCCTGATGAGCCACACGTCGGACCCGCGTCAGTTCTGGGAGGTCACGAAGCTGTGCCTGATGCCGTCGCTCTGGTGGGAGAACCAGCCGCTCGTCACCGTTGAGGCGATGCTCAACGGCATCCCCATAATCGGCTCCGACCGCGGCGGCATTCCCGAAACGTTGGGGAAAAGCGGTGTCGTACTCCCGCTCCCGGACCGCCTCACGCCGGCCACACGCTTCCTGCCTACTCCCGAGGAAATCGCGCCCTGGGTCGAGGCGGTCATCCGGCTCTGGGACGATCAACGTTACTACGACGAGCATCGGCGGCTCGCCGCCGCCGAGTCCCACCGCTGGGCGCCAGAGGTCCTGGAGCCGCGATACGCCAGGCTCTTCAACGATGTCCGGCCTGCGGCGAGATCTGAATCGATGGTTATACGCCCGTCCGTGGTGGAGAAAGCCGTCGCGGCCGTGCCGCTCGTGAACGAGGTGAACTGGGAATGTGAACAGGCTCTCAAGCTACCGGCAACTTCGCCTGGCCGGGGTCACGCCCTTGGCCGACACTTCCATCCGCCTCATCCCCACGGGTCGTGATTCGCCATGGGCACAGGCCGCGAGCGTATGGGACCAGGTTCCGGGGATGTTTGACTTCGCGGCGGTCTACGACGCGGCCATCGCCGAGGCGTCCGACGGCGCAGTCTTCGTGGAGGTGGGTTGCCAGGCCGGGCGCTCGACGTGCTATCTCGGTTCCAAGATCCGCGAGTCGGGTAAGGCCATCACATTGTACGCGGTGGACAATTGCCGCGGTTCAGGCTCCGATTCGACCGGCCAGGTCATCGCTCCGTGTGTGGGCGGGTCTCTCGCCGGAGTGCTTCACCGCAACATCATAGGCTGCGGAGTGGACGACGACGTCGTACCGATCATCACGACGTCAATTCGAGCCGCCCGTCTCTTCCAGTCCTCCAGCGTCGACTTCTGCTTCATCGACGCTGATCACGCGTATGACAGCCTCATGGCGGATCCGCGGGTCTGGTGGCCCAAGATCAAGTCGGGCGGCACACTCGCGGGCCACGACTACCGGCAGACGGCCCCCTGGCTCGCCGGTGTCGCTCCCGCGGTTCACACTTTTTTCGGCTTGGGGGACGCCACGCACCCGCTTTGCCCTGGGTGCTGGCTGGCCAGCAAGCCAGGCTGACGGCATCGGGCCCTGCAGGAACAGGCGAGGAGCTCGAGACCCTCCTCCAAGGCAACGTCAAGTGTCGAGCCCGGCCCCCTGTTCTTTCCCTCCGCTTGCACCGCGGCATTGCCCTTCCGCCTCCATGCCAGTACGCTTATAGGATGGCGCGCGCTTGCTTGGTAAGCCGCCGCCATCGATCTGGACTGGGGAGAATTGGCATGGAGACGATGCGGGCCCTCGTGAAAAAAGAGGCCAGGCCGGGATTGTGGCTGGAAACGGTTCCCGTGCCCACGATCGGCATCAACGATGTGCTGATCAAGGTGCTGCGGACGGGAATTTGCGGGACAGATATACATATCTACGAGTGGGACGCCTGGGCCCAGAGGACGATTCCCGTGCCCATGGTCGTGGGCCACGAGTTCGTGGGCCGGATCGTCGACGTCGGCTCCAACGTCAAGGACTTTCGTGTCGGCGAGATCGTCAGCGGCGAAGGGCACGTCGTCTGCGGCCGTTGCCGCAACTGCCTGGCGGGGCGCAGGCACCTCTGCAAGGACACCAGGGGCATCGGCGTGAATCGCCCCGGCGCGTTTGCCGAATACCTCTCATTGCCGATGACCAATGTCTGGGTGCACGATCCGCAGATTCACCGCGACGTGCAAGCGATCTTCGATCCGTTCGGCAACGCCGTGCACACCGCGCTCCAGTTCGACGTGCTGGGCGAGGACGTGCTGATCACCGGCGCGGGGCCGATCGGCGTGATGGCCGCCGCGGTCGTTCGCCACGCTGGCGCCAGGCACGTCGTGGTCAGCGACTTGAACCCGTTCCGGCTCGAGCTGGCTCGAAAACTGGGGGCGACACTGGCCATCGACATCCGCGAGCGGACCATCGCCAGCGCCCAGGAAGAACTGGCCATGAAGGAGGGGTTCGACGTCGGTCTGGAGATGTCGGGCAACCCCGCCGCGTTCCGCGACATGCTGGCCAACATGTGTCACGGCGGCAAGATCGCCATGCTCGGCATCCCCACGCAAGACATCTCCATCAACTGGCAGACCGTGGTGTTCAACATGCTCACCATCCGCGGCATCTACGGTCGCGAGATGTACGAGACCTGGTACAAGATGACCGTCATGCTCCAGTCGGGCCTGGACATCTCCGGCGTGATCACCCACCGCTATCCGATCCAGGACTTCGAGAAGGGGTTTGCCGCCATGCGGTCGGGCCAGTCGGGCAAGGTGATCCTGACCTGGACCGAGGAGTGAGCGCGGCAGAGATCGAGGAGCCTTCCACCATGTTCGGCGCCATCCGGCAGCACCTGGCCAGTCAGCTTGACGAGATCCGCTCCGCCGGCCTCTGGAAGGGGGAGCGCGTGCTCACCTCGCCCCAACAGGCGCACGTTGGTGTCCAGGGCAGGACTGATGTTCTGAACATGTGCGCCAACAATTACCTGGGCCTGGCCGATCACCCGGAGGTCGTCCAGGCGGCCCACGAGGCGCTCGACCGTTGGGGCAACGGCATGGCCTCGGTGCGGTTCATCTGCGGCACGCAAGAGCCGCACAAAGGGCTGGAGCGGGCCATCACCGAGTTCCTGGGCACCGAAGAGACCATCCTCTACTCCTCGTGCTGGGACGCCAACGGCGGCCTCTTCGAGACCATCCTGGGCGCCGAGGACGCCGTCATCTCCGACGAGCTGAACCACGCGTCGATCATCGACGGCGTCCGGCTCTGCAAGGCTCAGCGCTACCGCTACAAGAACAACGACAACGCCGACCTGGAGGCGAAGCTCAAGGAAGCCGCCGGCGCCCGGTTCAGGCTGATTGCCACCGACGGCGTCTTCTCGATGGACGGCATCATCGCTGACTTGAAGTCGATCTGCCACCTGGCCGAGCAATATGACGCGCTCGTGATGGTGGATGATTCCCATGCCGTCGGCTTCATGGGCGCGCACGGCCGCGGCACGCACGAGTATCGCGACGTGCTGGGCCGCGTCGACATCCTCACTGGCACGCTGGGCAAGGCCTTAGGCGGCGCCAGCGGCGGCTACACCAGCGGCCGAGCCGAGATCATCGCCATGCTCCGCCAGCGGTCGCGTCCTTATCTTTTCTCTAACTCGGTCGCCCCGCCGATCCTGGGCGCTTCGCTCAAGGCCATCGAGATCTGCCGCCGTTCGACCGAGCTGCGCGACAAGCTGGAAGCGAACACGAAGTTCTTCCGCTCCGAGATGGCCCGCCGCAACTTCAACATCGTGCCGGGCGAGCACCCCATCATTCCAATCATGATCGGCGACGCGGCCCTGGCCGGCCGGATGGCCGACAAGCTCCTCGAAAAGGGGGTTTACGCCATCGGTTTCTCCTATCCCGTCGTCCCCCAAGGCAAGGCCCGCGTGCGCGTGCAGGTCTCGGCCGCCCACAGCCGGGAGGACCTCGCCTTCGCCATCGACGCCTTCACCGCGGTACGTGACGAACTGGGAATGTGAACGCATCACCGAGGTGATGATCGTCACCGTAACCAAACGCGTAACAGTTCAAACAGTTCAGGCACGAGTCTCCGGGTCGGATGAACGAAGGAGCCGATCGCATGCCGCATACCCTGTTCGCGCTGGTGACAGCAATCGCCGCGCTCGGGCCCTCGGACAAACCCTCCGCGCCCTACAACGAATCGATTCGCCAGCAGGACCTGCGGGCCGACCTCTTCTTCCTGGCCGGCGATGCGTTCCAGGGCCGGCTGACCGACACCCCGGGCAACAAGCTGGCCGCCGAGTTCATCGCCTCGCGCTTCGAGCGAATGGGCCTGAAAGGGATGGGACGCGAAGGGTCGTACTTTCAGCCATTCTTGCTGTCGACGGCGAGGCTGGGAACATCGAACAAGATCGACGTTCCTATCAACCCCGGTCTCGGGGTTCAATTCCGTGTCGGCAAGGACTTCGTCCCACTCCCTTTGTCCCCGTCGGCCGGGGTCAGGAGCAGCGTCCTATTCGCCGGCTTCGGCATGAGCGATCCGAAGCGCGGGCATGACGACTATCGGAATCTGCCCCAACAATTCCAGCCGATCCAGCCGATTGTCCTGATTCTTGCCCACGAACCAGGCGAAAACGATCCCAAGAGTCCGTTCGACGGCCTGGTGATGAGCGAAGCATCGCTACCTCTGCGCAAGGTGCTCGCAGCTCAGGAAAAGGGAGCCTCTGGCGTTTTGATCGTGACCGACGTACATAACCATCCCGAGCCAGAGAATTTCGAGGCACTTGCACACAGCATCTGGCCTGATAAACCGCCGCGGATACCTCAGTACACGCTCAAGGATTGGATCGACCAGATCCACATTCCCGTTGCCATGATCTCCCGAGAGTTGGCCCAGACGATCCTCCGCGTAGATAAAGCCGACCTCGAGGAGATAGCTCGTGCTGGGGAGCACCGGCGCGAGGGTTGGGACGCAATGCCTCAATACATCGCGTCGCTCGACACCGACGTCATCCACCACACCGTCCCCGACCGCAACGTCGTCGCGGCGATCGTGGGCTGCGACCCGAAGCTCAAGGACGAGTGGGTCATCATCTCCTGTCACGTCGATCACAACGGAGCCGACGGCAATCAGATCTTCAATGGTGCCGATGACAACGGCTCGGGCGTGGCGGGCTTGCTCGAGATTGCCGAGGCGTACTCGCTGGCGGCACGGCAAGGGCATCGGCCCAAGCGATCCGTGATGTTCATCGCGTTCAACTCGGAGGAGCGCGGACTCTTGGGAGCGTACGCGTTCACCGAACACCCACTGGTGCCGCTGGAGAAGATCGTCGCGGTGCTGAACATGGACATGATCGGCCGCAACGAGGAGGTGCCGTTGGGCGGTGGCCCGCAGTTCCATGGCCTGGCGGTCCAGACGGCCGAATCGAACCGGAACGCACTCAACCTGCTGGGCTACAGTTACACGCCCTCGCTGGCGAAAGTCGTCGAACAGGCCAATGACCCGTTTGGTCTGACGCTCAAGCAAAACCTGGACAACAACGCGTCGAACCTGCTCCGCCGCAGCGATCATTGGCCGTTCCTGCAGCGCGGGGTTCCGGCAGTCTTCATCCACACCGGTCTGCACCCGGACTATCACACCACCGCCGATCGCCCGGAGAAGATCGAGTACGCCAAGATGAAGCATCGTCCGCCTGGTCCACCAGGCAAGCTGGCTCCTCGCCCAGGAGCCCGGCCGACCGAAGGTGGAACAGAGGACCGTCGCGGGTAGCAAGGGCTGATGGCGGAATTGCCGTGACGAACGACCCACCGAGGCGCAGCCCCCGCGCCATTCATTCGACCTGCGATCTGCCCTGTCGCCGGATTGAATGCTCGACCGGACCATTCCTGGGGAATGCGATTGGCGTCAATATATTCGTCAATCTCGAAGACGCGGTCGGACAGATGTAAACGGTGTTGATCTCCGGATTGGCCAGCAGCTCGGCATCGCTCCCATGAGATCAGGGGATGCCAAACTCCCGACCCATTCCCGGGCTGTTTCTTGCCGACGGTGGCCAGCGTGAGGAGCGTCCCCTCCTTCGATCCCCTGATACCGGAGATCGTTGCCCGTCGGCAGATGCGGGCGCATCCCAGAATCCCCCTTCGAAATACTCTCGGAGGATTTCCCTGACTGACGGCGTTTCTCCAGCTTCTCTTCCCCTTGATCCCCCAAAAGAAGCCGCCCCGGGTCTCTGTTTCAGAGGTCCGGGGCGGCTGGTGGAAGATTCCGG
>JBMFUH010000438.1:0-5973 GCA_049966735.1 Isosphaeraceae bacterium | reverse complement strand
AGCCGCTTGGACGAGCGATTCGCTGCGGCTCGGGCTTTTCTCAGGCCGATGCTTCCCAATCCCGCGGCGAAGCCGTTTCGTCCAAGTGGCGATTCCAGCTCGAACGGTAGGCGTTCGGCCAGCTTGATCGCCTTGATGAGACAGCAGGTTCCTGGCATGATGAACTGACGGAATCTCAAGGGACCGAACGCATTTCGAGCCAGGCCTCAACTCATGACGGGAGGCTGGATTCCGATCCGGTCGGTTCAGGGATGAATTCAGACAACGGCGACACACTGGCAAGAGACCGGGGCTTGGAAGGTTAGAGCCAGGCGCTCGTCGGGAGGGTCTTGGTTGCGAATCACGTTTCACGGCGCGGCCCGGCAAATTACCGGAAGCGCCCATCTTCTAGAGATTGGTTCCCGCCGTCTCTTGCTCGACTGCGGTCTTTTTGATTCGGATCGGATCGACCCCAGCAGTCCGAACCGCCAGCTCAGTTTTGATCCCCGAACGCTGGACGCGGTGATTGTCTCGCACGCGCACAACGATCACATTGGCCGGCTTCCTTGCCTGGTCAAGGCCGGGTTCAATGGACCGATCTACACCACGCCGGCCACGGCCGACATCACCAGCGTGATGCTCCGCGACAGCGCGCGGATTCAGCGCGAGGATGTGCGCAACGCCCATATTCGCCATCCTCATATCGAAGCGCCCGAGCCGCTCTTCGATCTGCTGGATGTGGAATGGGTTATCGAGCAGTTACGGCGAGTCCGTTACGGCGCAGCCACCGAGATCGTTCCGGGCGTGACGCTGACGTATCTTGACGCCGGCCACATTCTCGGATCGGCGATTGTCCAGATTGATTTCGAGGAAAACGGTCGCACCCGGCGATTGGTCTTCACGGGAGATCTGGGCCGGCGGAGCACCAGCTTGCTTCCCGATCCCACACTGGTCCGGAATATTGATATCCTGGTTTCGGAAAGCACGTACGGCAGCCGCGAGCTTGACTCTTACGATCGGTTGATGAAGCAGCTCCACGCCATCATCGCCCGGGCCACCGGGCTGCAAAGCAAGGTGGTGATCCCGGCGTTCAGCCTGGGACGGACGCAGCGAATGGTCTTCTGTCTCATGGAGCTTTTCTCGGTGTACAAGGTCCGGCCGATTCCGATTTACGTGGATAGCCCGCTGGCCAACCGGCTCACCGACATTCACCGCGACCACCCCGACGCTTATACTCCTCATGCGCGCCGGCTGATGGACCGGGACCCGCTTTACTTCGGGTCCAGGTATGTCGAGTTTTGCCAGAGCTGGGACGATTCGCGCAGGCTCAACCATCTTCCCGGTCCCATGGTCATCATCTCGTCGTCCGGCATGTGCGAGGCCGGGCGGATTCGCCATCACCTGCGGCATGTGGTCACCGACCCGGACAACGCGATCGTGATCGTCAGCTTCCAGGCGGAGGGGACGCTGGGCCGGCAGCTTTCCGAAGGGGTCGAGCGGGTCCGGATTCTCGATCAGTGGTACGACCTCAACGCCGCCGTCTACGTCCTCGACGGCTTCTCCGGCCACGGCGACCGCAACGACCTGGCCTGGTGGTTCGACCAGACCGGCGGCAACATCGAGCACGGCTTCCTGGTTCACGGCGAGCCCGAATCCATGGAAGCGCTGGCGCCTGTGCTTCAGCCTCACCTCAAGAACCCCGTCCACATTCCTGAATTGCACGCCAGCTACGAGGTCTAAGCCGGGATTGAACCGGATCTCCGACTCTTGTAGGATGTATTCCGGGAACAAGAAGACCCGGGGAGCTCAAGTCATGATCGCCTCGCTTGGCTTCGAGGTATTCACCATCCTGGCGGCGCTGGTGACGGCTCAGGCTCCGCTGACCGGCTCGGTCGTCGATGCCCAGGGCAAGCCTGTCCCTGGCGCGGAGGTGGCTCTGTCGGCAGGGATGACCCGGGAAGGGACGGTGCCGAGCATCGCGGAGACGCGCACCGACGAGGCGGGCCGCTTCTCTTTTTCCCGGGAGAAACTCCGATCGCGGCCACAGATCCGATCGCTGGGCGCGATCTGGGCGCACAAGCCGGGGCTGGGACTGGGGCTGGTCGACCTGCTCCGGAACGATCAACCAGCCACGGTGCATCGCGTCGTGCTCGAGGCTGCGGCGGTGCGAACGATCACATTGAAAGACGCGGAGGGAAAACCCCTGGCCGGGCTTCGCCTGGCGCCGCGGCTGGTGGTGACGGAGGGCAGCCGCTACGACGGCGTCCTGATTCCCGACGCCTGGCTCGACCGGCTTTCGGCGACCACTGATGCGCGCGGCTCGGCTCCCCTACCCTTCCTGACCAGCTCCCTCGACCTGAGGACCATCCTGGTATCGCGTCCCGATGTCGCCCGGCACGTGCTTTCCCTTCCTTATTCCGCGGGCAAGGAAAACGCGACGCTGATCCTCGGGCCCCCGGCCCGGCTGGCGGGCCGTATCAGCACGTCAGTAGGAAAAGTCCCTGCAACCGCCGCGATCACGATCTGGGCCCGCTGTGCGATGGCGGCACGCGGCTCGCGAACGGTGAAGGGGCTGCCCGAGCCAGTCCGGCTCAAGTCCGGCCCGATCCGGGTGAGCCAGGATGGCACCTTCGAGACGCCGGAGGTTCTCATGAATGGCGCCACGTACCGCATCGCCGTCCGAAGCGAAGGTTTTGCTCCGGCCCTCTCGGACTGGGTCAAGCTGGACGGTCGGACGGCCGAACCTGTCTCCATCACGCTTCAACCCTTCATCACGATCAAGGGCCGCGTGGTCGACCGTCAGGGGCAGCCAGTCGCCGGGGCCAGGGTCGTTCAAGCGGGAGGAGGATCGGAGAGTGAGACCGATCCGGCCGGCCGCTTCGTTCTCGACCGGACGAGGCCCGGTCGGTCGTTCCTGATCGCCCGGAAGCTGAGGTTTCGGGTTCATGGTCTGGAGGTTGACGGCAAGGCTTCGACATCCATCGAATTGACTCTCTCTCGTGAGAGCGGGCCTGCGCAGCCCAGGATGGCGACGCTCCCAGCGCCGATCTCGCTGGACGAGAGCCGGCAGCTCGCCCGCAAGATTCTCGAACCGCTTCTGCCAGATGCCACGGCCAGAGGCGATGACGCGGCCAAGCTCTGGCTCCTGCGCATCGAGCGCTGGCTCGATCCGCCGGGTCTGCTGGAAGAGATCGAAAAGACCAAATTCACTCGTCCGACGACCGCCGATTACCTCAAGGGGCAAGCCGCGCTCGGGCTCAATGCCGCCGATCCCGAGGAGGCGGCGGCCGTGGCCGAGACCATCTCCGATCCATCCTACAAGGCCGGCACACTGGTTGATCTCG
Organism: Isosphaeraceae bacterium; assembly: GCA_049966735.1. Lineage (GTDB taxonomy): Bacteria > Planctomycetota > Planctomycetia > Isosphaerales > Isosphaeraceae > Aquisphaera. The sequence goes on along the minus strand of JBMFUH010000438.1, from coordinate 2,650 downwards.
TCGATGAATTGCCTCCTTCGGAGCTGACGAGAAAGCGAGCATTCCTGGACAGGGCGGCCGCCCAGGCGCGACTTGCCACTCTGAACTCGAACAAGTTCTTCCAGATGGGCGAGGTGGCCGAGCGCTGGCTGGAACTGGGAGACAAGGACAAGGCACTCGCCCTCTTCGGCGAGGGGCGAACGCTCGTGGGCGCACTCCCACCGGCCACGCGGACCGAAGCTGGCTCGTTCCTGGCCCACCTGTCGCGGGTTGATCCGAAGTCTCCGATCGAGTTGGTCCAGGGCGTGGGAACCGACCGCTGGAACCAGCGCGTACTGGCGAACATCGCGAGCCGGCTGGCACTCGAGCACCCGGCCGAGGCGGAGCAGGCCCTGCGCCTCCTCCACGAGCCTGTGTGGCGTCTGTTCGCGGGTTTGCGCGTCTGCCGCCGGCTGGCCAGGAGCGATCCGGATCGAGCCCGGCGAATTGCCGCGGACTTGCCCAATCCTCGGGAGCGCGCCTATGCCTGGACATTCCTGGCCGATGGACTGGTCGACGTAGACCCCGCCGGGGCACGCGCAGCGCTGGACAGGGCGATTCACGGGCTCGACGACGATGCCGCGAATCGGGCTTCCGGATCTCCGGAGCCGTGCCCGTCCGCGTCGATCTTGCCGCTTTGCGAGCGCATCGCTCCCGAACGGGTGTCCGAGATCTTCTGGCGGGCTGTGGCCGAGCAACCTGCCGGCGACGACCCGCGCGACGATTTCGGCGGCGACCATGCGCTCGTTGAGAACGCCCTGCTTCTGGCACGATACGACCGAACGGTCGCTGCCACGCTCTTCGCGCCGGTGGCCGCGTACATCCGGAGCGCTCCATCGCGATGGGACTATGACATGACTCCCACGACGGTCCTGGCTCTTGCCTGCATCGACCCGCGAAACGCGGCTGCGGTGATCGAGCGGTTGCCCAGGTCATCGAGCCTGGACATCAACGAGCCGACCAACTGGGCCATCCAGACCCTGGCCGAGCACCTGGCGCTGCCGCCAGACAGACGCTGGCTGAGCATCTGGCGATTCCATGCCGGCTGCGGCATCGCCATGTTCGAGGACGTGTATCGAGACCTCTGATGATCACGGGCGCTCATGACCCCCGCGGCCTCTCCATCTGTAGAAAGTCAGATTTGGCCCGGCCCGCTTCAATCGAGTGCGGCGCGGCCCGGAGGAAGCACGACCGCGAATTCCCCACAAGAGACGCGCGCCCCCCATCGAAGACACGGCCTTCACCGGGTGATTTTCTCTCGACAGAATCGGGTTTAACTTACAGTGCGGAAGAGGCCAATGACCGTCGATCTGGAACAAAGAGTGGCCGCTCTGGAAGCTGAGGTAGCCTGGCTCAAGGCCCAACTGGGCGGGGCCGCTGGGCAGCAGTACCCCTGGTGGAAGGAGATCGCGGGAATCTTCGCGGACGACCCTGCCTTCGAGGAAGCGATGAGCCTGGGACGCGAGTGGCGGGAGTCGTTCCGGCCGAAACCACCCAGGAAGAAAAAAACAAATGGTCGTTCTGGACACCGATCACCTGAGCCTCCTCGAAAGAAGGGAATCGGTCGCGAGCCAAATCCTTCAAACCCGACTGGATCGTCTTGACGCCGGATCACGAGCTACGACCATTATAACCTATGAAGAACAAACAAGGGGTTGGATGGCGTATCTGGCTCGCACCAAGACCCTCGCCCAAGAAATCGAGGCTTATGCCAGGCTCAGGGGGGCATCTGCTGAGCTTCCGAAACATCCTCGTCCTTGATTTCGATGAGGGGGCGGCAGTGAAGTACCAGCAACTGCGCCGCTCGCGTCTCCGCGTTGGAACCATGGACCTGAAGATCGCGGCCATCGTCCTGATCCACGATGCTACCCTTCTCACCAGGAACCCGTCCGACTTCCGTAAGGTTCCCGACCTGAAGGTTGCGGATTGGACCCTCCCTCACGAAAGCTGACCCCTGTTAAGTGCCGGGTTCATCACCCTACCCGAGAAACCTTCGTCGCCAGCGTCACTTGCCCGGCCTACGAAGCCGGTACATCTCCCAGAGCCTTCGCCAGCTCGCCGACGAACTCGCCGATTTCCTTGACGACCTCGTTGCGCGGACGGTTGGTTGCCTCGGCCAGCCTGCGGACGATCGCGCTGCCGACGATCAGGCCATCAGCCACCGGCGCCAGCTCCTTCACCTGCTCCGGAGAACTGATGCCGAAGCCGATGCAGATCGGCAACTCGGTCTGGGTCCGGAGCCAGCCGACATTCTCCAGCAGGTCAGGAGGCAGGCTCTTGCGCTCGCCGGTGATGCCGGCCACGGTGACGTAGTAGATGAAACCCGTGGTGAGGCGCGCGATCTCGACCGCGCGATCGCGGGGGGTTGTGGGAGTGATGAGCTGGATCAGCTTGAGTCCGCGCATCGTGGCCTTGTGCATCAAGGTCTCGGATTCCTCGACGGGAAGATCCGGCACAATCAGGCCGTCGAACCCGGCGGTGGCGGCGTCGTTGAGGTAGCGCTCCACGCCGATCCGGTGGATGATCGCGTACGAACCCATGGACACCAGCGGCGTGGCGTTCAGCTTCGCCGAACCCTCCGCGCGCAGCGTCCGCAAGGTCTGGAAGATATGCGCCACCTTCACCCCGTGCT
>JBMFUH010000437.1:0-5984 GCA_049966735.1 Isosphaeraceae bacterium | reverse complement strand
GCTCCGCGAAAGTGGCTCACTTCCTGACCGCTGCTGACATTCGCAGTGCTGACGGTCGTAATGCCAAGATGCTCGGCATCGTCTCATGGGTGGCCGGGGAATTGAATTTGCCTGCTTCAACTTCCCAAGGGAAGCTTAAAGCACTAGAATAAGCGTTGTCCGAGAACCAGCACCGAACGTCCGAAAGAAAGAGGAAATCCTGCAGACTCGGACAAGGGCCGGGGAGGCGTTTGATTGGCATAGGCTAAAGCTAGAAGAACACTTGGGGCGGTAGCTCAATTGGGAGAGCGCAGCGTTCGCAATGCTGAGGTTGAGGGTTCGATCCCCTTCCGCTCCACTTGATGTAACCCTTGCCGAATCCTCATCTTAGGATACCCGCCGACGCATGGCGGAGCGGCCAAAAAACTCCGAGAAAGCCGGTAGTCTACCGGATTTGGAGGTTTGGCCCGTGTCTGCACCTATTCCTCGAACCCCGTCAGGCGGCTGCGCGGGGTCAGATCCAGTTCGGACTTCGCGGGACATGGGGAGAGCAGAGGGTACAGCCCTGTCCGGCGCGGCGGCGTAGAACGAAATGAATTCCGTTCTACGACTTTGTCCGGCGCGGCGGCGTGGAACGGAATGAATTGCTCTTTTCTTTCCCTTGGCGCGTCAGCGCGGCGTCGGGTGTCTCCCGGCAAGCCTCGATAACCTGCTCATCGACCACCAAGAGGGTCGTGACCACGTCCGAGCAATGGATGAAAACCTGTCCGAGGTGGGAAGTGGTGATCGGCAAGCGAAAGGGCGCTTCATTCAGCAAACGGACCCTGACGCGCACAGTGCGCTCCGTCGCTAACAGACAGATCGCCGTTTTGGAGATCTCCCACAGCGAGTATGGAGCTGCCCGCGACTGCCGCGAAACCTTTCGCAACCCACCCGAGGGATTCGCCCCCAGGGGCCAGGCCAAGTACGACAACAATGCCGTTGCATAAGCGTTGAGCGCTTGATAGTGCCATCTGATTCTGCCGAGTCGCACGGGCCGGTGCCGCGCCAGTCGGCCAGAGACCAGGGTTCCGAGCAGCGGGCGGTCAAGAGTGGTCGGCCCTGTTTTTCGCTGTAGAATGAAAGCCTCGGGCATCGGCGCCCGGGTCGCCAGATTGCTGTCCGGCAGGCTTCCCGGGCTTCCTCGTTGAGTACGGAGCATTTCGCCATGAATCCACGAACTGCCTTACTCTGCCTGTTTGTTCAAGCGTCCTGTACTGCGATGGCGCAGGCGGCTACGCCTTTCACGGTCAAGGTGATTCCGGGCGGTCAGGCGCCTCTGGGGATGGTCGAGCTTCATGGGGTCTCGGCCGGTCCGTTCAATCCCGTATTGTGGGAGCGGAACCAGGTCCACTGGGTACCTGATGTGAGGAGACCGCTCCTCGCTCCCCGCATGGGCGGAGTGTTCCGCAACATCTACAGCCCGAGCGCTGTCGAGGAAGGTGCGGGATGGCGGTTCTTCTACAGTGCTTGGGACGGTATCGAGTCGGGTAATGACCGGGTCTACACCGCCGCCACTGCCGATTTCATCGACTTCGCCGACCGTCACACGATCGTGCACAACGGCGTGTTCGTGCATGTTTCCAATATCAACGTCCAGAAACTCGACGACGGGACCTTGCACGCCATCGCGACTTGCTGGCCCGATCCGAATCAAGCCAACAAACCGATCCACTTCGTGAGCCCTGACGGGGGCAAGACGTGGAACGGGTCGCCTGCTCCCTATCGCGCGGAGATGAAGGACATCGTGCGGATGGAGGGTTACGACAAGTACGAACGGGGTGACCTGAACGGTGCCAACGTGTTGTTACGCGACCAGGGGAAGTGGCGTCTCTACTTCACGAACTGGAGAGACCGCGGCAAGCTCTACTGGTCTGAGGGCGATCAGCCCGATTCATTCAAGCTCGGCGGCCTGGCTCTGGCGACCGAGCATGCCGTCAACGACGTGAAGAAATTCACCCTTCACGGCAAGGACTGGTACGTGATGGCGCTGCACAAGAAGGGCGACGTCGGCCTCACGGCCAAGGACTCGGAGAAGCTCTGGTACAGCCTGTCCCACGACGGCAAGAGTTTTGCCCAGGAGCAGAGAATGCCAGGCGCCCGCGACGGGGACGACCGGTACATCTTCGCCGTGGGCTTCGTCGCCCGGAAAGACCGCATCCTGGGCGTGCTTTACGGCGCCGGCGCGTCGGAACGGTGTGAGCGCAATAGGATCTTTGGTCACTGGCTCCAGAAGCGGGTCCTTCTGACGGCCAATCCCGATTACCGCAAAGGCAACGGAGCCGAAGTCGAAGCCGAAGGGGCCCTCGGACCTGATCGTCAGTGGTTCAAGCTGCCCCACGGCCAGTCGTTCCAGGGCGCCCTGACGGTTTTCTCAGAGGACGGCCAGACGCCGCTCGGCGTTCGGCCAGTGAGCCTGAGTCCGGGGGCTGTCTACCGCCTGGAATGGCAGTAGCGTTGAGCGGACGACTATTCGAGCGGCCTGAGGGTTGGTCTGCTCTCCGCGGCACTTGCGGCGAGGGGGTCTCTCGGTCATGAATCATTTCCCGGGGCTTCGCTCACGCATTCATTCTCGCATTCTCCTCCGTGAAAAGAAGTAGGGCGCCCCAAAAGCTGCTGGCTGGATGCTCGGCATGTCTTCAAGACCTGCAATCCGGTAGAGTCAGCCAACTTTCGCGGAGTGCGCCTGCTTGCGGCTCTCCGGCAAACACGCCGCTGGGTTCTCCTCAAGGTGTGAGGGGTGTATGATGAAAAATGCGGGGTCTCGCCATGAATCCGCGGCAGCCGACTCGTATTCAAATGTAATAAGTATTGCATCGTTAGGCTAGGGGCTTTGTCTGGGCTATCAAGGCATCAGGCCCTGGAGAACCGCTCAGGAAAAGAACACAGTGCCCCAACGCGATCTCGTAACACAAATAGTGAAGACCGGAACGAGTAATACCATGACCCCATCCCTGGAACGGCTTGCGGAGCTAGTCCGGCAGGCTGAAGCGAAGACACGGGCCCGGAAGATTGAAGGTGAAACACAGCAGGCGGCAGAGCAGTTTCGTGGCGCGGAGCTGCGCGCCCGCCGCGCGGTGGAGCGGCTGCGAATAGTGCGGCCGGCCAGCACGCGGGCGCTGGAACAGGCCGACACCGATGAGCATGTGCTGAAGGACCTCGTGCGGAAGCTGGCGCAGTTCAAGTCGTCGCTGGAATCACAGAGCGACGCGGAGCAGTTGATCGCCACCTCTCAGGTCGAGATCGAGCGCACCAGGAAACAGGCCCGCGCCGAGCTCGAAGAGGTGACCAAAGAGGTCGAGGAGGCCCGGCGCGACTTGCGGACGGCGCTCGATCAGTATCGCCAGCTTCGCCGCGAACTCGATCGGTTGCAACCCGAGCTCGCCGACCAGTTCGCCGATGAGGATCATTTGCTCTGGGATGCCGAGGGACATTTTCCAGGCGGCCAGCTTCAGCTCCTCGGTCACGAGGTCGATGCCGGCCTCAATTCATTCGCGACGCTCTCCAAGCTGGAACAGTACGCCCGGCTCAAGGTCTGGATTGGCCGGTTTCGCTACTATCAGGCGTCTCACGACCGCGAGGTCGACAGCAACGAAGAGCTTCAGGCGCTCGGCCACCGCGTGTTCCATCAGTTGAAGTGGCTGTCCCGGCAGTATGAGCCTGGCTATATCGAGGCCTTCCGCCAGGACTTTACGACCGACTGGGCCGCTTACGTCTCGGAAGCCCAGGAGCAACTTACCCAGGCCATCGAATCCACCCGCCGCAGCCGTGACGCGGAATTGCTCCGGTCACGCGAGCGCGATCGAGAACAACTTACTCCAGTCAGCCGGTCCAGTGTCATGGAACCACGCGGAACGGTCCAGCGCATCCTCGAGGGAGAAGATCTAGGCAACGGCCTTGACCAGGAAGCTGACGAGGTGGAAGACGAGGACTCGTGAGACATCACGATCCTTCCCTCGCCTTCCGAAAATCGGTCCCAGAATCACTTACTGGATGAAGGGAGGGACGATGATCGTCACGATTTGCCAGGCCTCCAGACACCTGGGACGTCTTCTCGCCGCATGCTTGCTGACCACAAGAGCTCTCGGCGGAACATTGCTCCATCCCGACAAGACAGCTCCCCTGTTCGCCGCCAACAACGTGGCCGACCCCCAGGTCAAGCTGACCGGTGCCATCATACTGCTCTTCGCCGCCAGCCTGTTGTTGCTCGCCGTCGGCCACGTTCTTGACTCCGTGCGTTCCAATAACCCTCCATTTCGCTGAGCCTGAATGTTGTCATGCCTGTCGATCTGACCCAGTCACTGGTCATCGGTGTCTCATCCCGGGCTCTCTTCGATCTTGAGGAAGCAAACCGGGTTTATGAAACGGAGGGGGTGGATGCATACGCCCGTTACCAGCTCGATCACGTCGACGAGATCCTGCAACCAGGCAGCGGCTTCCCCTTGATTCAGGCCATCCTGCGGTTGAATCAGAGGAAAGAAGTCGCGGAACCCGAGCTCGCTCCGCGGCGGGCTGAGGTGGTCATCGTCTCCAAGAACAATCCCGCCACGAGCCTGCGCTTATTCAACGCAATCAAGCACCACGGCCTGGACATCCAGCGGGCAATCCTGACCGGTGGAGCCCCCACGGCACCGTATCTCCACGCCTTTGCCGTGGATTTGTTCCTCTCCGCATCACCTGATGACGTTTCGCAGGCGTTGATCGCGGGAATTGCCGCTGGCCTCGTCTACCCAACACCCTGGACCTTGGCGGATCCTCGGGAACAAATCCGGATCGCTTTCGACGGCGACGCGGTACTCTTCACGGCCGACTCCGAGCGGATCTACCAGCAGCAGGGCCTGCCCGCCTTCCAGGCACACGAGGCTCAGAACGCCCACATTCCGCTTGCTGATGGGCCTTTTGCCAAGCTCTTGCGAACACTCTCGACCCTCCAGGGAGACACACCGGCCGAGTCGTCGCCGATTCGCCTCGCACTGATCACCGCCCGGAGCATGCCCGCCCACGAACGGGTGATTCGCACCCTCCACGCCTGGAATGTCCGTATCGACGAGGCCTTTTTCATGGGCGGTGTGTCCAAGACGCCCATTCTGGAGACCTTCAATCCTCATATCTACTTCGACGATCAGGAGATCCATTGTGCTCCGGCCTCGAAGATCGTTCCCACCGCCAGGGTTCCCCTCACGCCGCCCCTCATTACCGGTAAGCCCTGATCGACCGCAGCAACTCTGGTTCGTTGACACCCACAACCAGCATGCCTAAACTAGGTCATCCTTGCCAAAAGGTTGCGCAATGAGTGCCTTGTTCTGACCGGGAGAATGATGCGTGATGCAGAAGGCCTGGGGTGGTCGATTCTCGGGAGAAACGGACCGCCGCGTGGAAGAATTCACGGAATCGATCTCCTTTGACCGTCGTCTCTTTCCGCACGACATTCAGGGATCGATCGCGCACGCCCGGATGCTCCAGAGCGTCGGACTTTTGTCCCATCAGGAATGCCAGCAAATTGTGCTTGGCCTGTCGGAAATTCAGGCGGAGATGGAGAAGGGGACGTTTCCCTTTGTTCTGGAGCGCGAAGATGTGCACATGCACATCGAGGCGGCGCTGATCGAGAAGCTGGGTGATGTCGGCCGCAAGCTGCACACGGCGCGTAGCCGCAACGACCAGGTCGCGACGGATCTCAAACTCTGGACGAGAGATGCGATTGACCGTCTTGATGACGCTCTGATCGCCCTCCAACGTTCTTTCGTTTCGGCCGCGGAGCGTCATCTCGGGGTTGTCGTGCCCGGCTACACACACCTTCAGCGTGCTCAACCCGTGCTGGCCGCACACGATTTCCTGGCCCACGTCGAGCGGTTGGAACGTGATCGGGGTCGACTGGCCGATTGCCGCAAACGGCTCAATCAACTGCCTTTGGGCGCGGCAGCGCTGGCAGGAACCAGCCTGCCCATCGATCGACAAGCCGTCGCGCG
>JBMFUH010000436.1:0-5986 GCA_049966735.1 Isosphaeraceae bacterium | reverse complement strand
CGGTCAACGCGGCTTCCGCGTCGACCTTCCTCGTCGGAGGCGTGCTCACCTGGGCCCTCTCGGCCCGGCTGGATGTGGCCTGGCTCTTGCCTCTGGGTGCCGGGAACTTCCTGTACATCGCGGCATCGGACCTGGTACCCGAGATCAAGCAACCCTCGAACGCTCAGACGGCAATCGTGCACTTCGCCGCGTTCCTGGCCGGAGTCGTGATCCTCTTCCTGGTGCGAATCCTGCTCCTAGAGACTCCGGGAATCTCTTCCTGACGATTGGTTGGCGGACTACGGCCGCTTCGGCGATCGGGCGCGAAACAAAACATGAGGGTCTTCGATGAGATACGTCTTTGGACCGGTGCCTTCGCGGCGTTTAGGTCAGTCCCTAGGAATCGACCCGGTTCCCCTCAAGACCTGCAACTGGAACTGTGTGTACTGCCAACTCGGTCGCACATCGCACCCGATCAACGAGCGTCGTGATTACATCCCACCGGATGAGATCGTTGCCGAGGTGAAAGAGGCCCTGGACCGTCACGGTCCCGCCGCCATCGATTGGGTAACCTTCGTTGGCTCGGGGGAAACCACCCTTCACGCCAGCCTGGGCTCGATGATCCGCCGGGTCAAGTCGCTCACCAGCCTGCCTGTCGCGGTGATCACGAATGGCTCTCTCCTCAAGTTGCCGGAGGTCCGCCGTGAGTTGCTGATGGCCGACGCTGTCCTGCCGACCCTCGATGCCGGGTCCGATCTGCTCTACCGGAAAATCAACCGTCCTCTAGCCGAGCTCAGCTTCACGAGCCTCGTGGACGGGTTGATCGCCTTCCGCCAGGAATACTCCGGACAGCTCTGGGTCGAGGTGATGCTGATCAAGGGCTTGAACGACACCGAGGCGTCGTTGGAAGGGATCGCTGGGATCCTCCGACGAGTCGGGCCCGATCAGATTCACATCAACCTTCCTGTTCGCCCGCCGAGCGAGCCCTGGGTGCTTCCAGCGAGCGTGGGCTGCGTGGAGCAAGCGCGTGCGATCCTGGGCCCGATTGCTCAGGTTGTCCCCCCCGGCGCAGGGGATCTCAATCTGGCCGACTCGGCGGATGTGCGTGAGACGATCGTCGCGGTGGTCGGCCGGCATCCCCTCGCCGAGAACGATCTGGTTCAGGCGCTCAACCGATGGGACCCGACCCGGGTCCGGGAAACGCTGGAATACCTTCGCGCCTGCGGTCGGGTCCAATTACTGGAACGCCACGGCCAGCGGTTCTGGACGGCCGCGGACGCGCGCTACGTCAGCAAACCGCTCAGCCAACGCCACAGTGGTCATCGGTAGACAACGTGGGACACGATTCCAATCTTGTCCTGAATGCGTTCATTGATTCGAGGTGACAAGATCGGAATCTTGTCCCACGAAAGCACGTCCCCCAAGGGGGTGGTCCTTTCCCCGCGTTGGATTCTGGTCTTTGGGGTGGCCATGGTATCTTGATCAATCGCGGATCCGGCGATCGACACTGTATTTTCGGACGGCCGAGGGACACATGAAGCGGACAGCGTCGGGCCAGAAGTCGGAGAAAGGGGAACCGTCTGACGGTTCGAGTGGAGGAGGGTATCGCTATCGTTCCCCGCATGTGCCGAGGTCGGCAATACACAAGTTCGCGCGGCAGCTCGGAGAACGGTTCGACCCCGACCGGATCATCCTGTTTGGCTCTTATGCCTATGGAAAGCCCCATCCGGCAAGCGATGTCGATCTGCTGGTCGTCATGCCAGCCGCGAACGAGATCAATGAAAAAACAGACGGCGCGATGGCCGCGCGAGGCCGAGGCGGACCTACTCGGCGCGAGAAGCCTCGCCCGGGCCAAGCTGCCACTTCATGATCTGACCTGTTTCCACTGCCAGCAATCCACCGAGAAGTATCTTAGAGCGGTTTTCGGGTCGATCGCTCACCGTAGGGTCCGCTGTGCGGACCGACGGCCAGAGCAATTGGTCCGCACAGCGGACCCTACGATATTCAATGAGTGCGCAAGCCGACTGCAAACCGCTCTAAGGGACTGATCCAGGAACTGGGCATGATTGCACCTCGCACCCACAGCCTGGAAGATCTACTGATGATCCTCCTTCCCCATGATTCGACGCTGAAAGGACTCTTCGCTCACGACGCGGCTCGGAGCGTCGCGAAAAGTTCAATAGTGCGCAATCCGGATTTTCTCTCGCGTCGCAAGTCCTTTTCCTGATGAATCGTCAGGCGACAGCCTCTCTTCGTTACGGTTCAAAACACGTACCATGCGGTATAATATTAGTTAGGAGAACGACGACCGATCGATCATCCCCGACATACCGGCCTTCACCGATGCTTGCATGGCAAGAGGCTCCAACTGCGACCACCCATCCGTCTGCTCGCATGACCCTCCGTGTTCACACCTGTACAAACGCTGGAAAAACGGGAAAAAAGTGCCATTTCGTGCCACTTTCTGAGACGCTGAACCCGTCTGGCGTACTGCAAACTTGTCGACGAAAGTCGTTTTAGAACAATCGGTTGGCGTCAGGATGCACTCGTCGACCTTGTCCAGCGGGCAGCGTGGCACCAGTCGGGCCAAAGTGCCACATCAACGACCGCTGATTGTTCACTACGTGTCGTGCCGGGCGAGCTGCTTGCGAAGGAGGGGAAAGTTATGTCCCCTACGACCGAGGTTGCTCCATCCCAGGCCCCAACGGCCGACGTGCCGTTCGACCTGACCATCGACCTTTTCGCTCGCATGGTCGAGTCGGGCCTGATCCCGCGAGATCGGCGTGTCGATCTCCAGAACGGCAGGCTTTTCGAGAAGATGGCCAGGACCAAGGCGCATGGTTTCGTGGGAGCTGCCGTCGACGGGGCCCTCAATCGCCGCTTGCCGGATGGTTGGGGCCTCTGGCCCGAGAGCACGATCGTCCTTGATCCCACGAACGCACCGCTGCCGGACTTCGCGGTGATCCGCGGCGCGCATTCCCTTCGACGAGTTGCCGCGGTGAGGATAGACTGAATTCCAGGCCTTCTGGCAAAACTCCCAACCCTAACAGTCAGACCGACCGAGTTATGACAGCCTCGCCAATTGCGTTTTCTCCAGGGAGTGTCACCGGATTCTTCCTGCCCGTTTTTGGTCCAACGAAGGAGGAGACGGTTTCCCGAGGACTGTCGTTTTGTCTGGATCATGGCGTGACCACGCAAGTCCGGCTGGCGCCTCGCAATCAGGTCGAGCTGAACGGCAAGCCGGTGGAGATCGCGCCTGTTTTACAGGTCGTCGAGGAACTGGCGCCCGAACCGGTCGCGGTTGTCCTCGAGACGCCGCTTCCCCTGGGGTGCGGGTTCGGTGTCAGTGCCGCCGCCACGCTCGGCACGGCGCTGGTGCTCAACCGGCGCTTCGACCTGGGTCGATCGACCACGGAACTGGCGCTGCTGGCCCATGCAGCCGAGGTCAGCCACCTGACTGGTATCGGCGACGTCGCGGCGCAGGTGAGCGGGGGCATCGTCTATCGTCGTTGTCTGTCCGGTCCGCTCGATACGATCAGACTGGATCACGTGCCGGCGCGGAACCTTTCTTACATCTGCTTCGGACCTCTCTTGACGACTCGGATCCTCAAGTCGCCAGAGATCACCGCGGCCATCGCCGTTGCGGGGGAACGTGCCGTCCACTGGCTGGATAACCATCTGAAATCCGTCTCGATCGCCTCGCTTCTCGACCGATCGCTGGAGTTTGCCGAGGAGTCGCATCTCCTTACCAGCCCAGCTGTTCGGGATGCGATCCAGAGGGCTCGCCATGCCGGAGGCTCCGCCACGATGGTCATGCTCGGCGAAACGGTACTGGCCGCGGCCCATTCCGCTCGAGGCGAGGGATGGATGACCTGCAATCTCGATCACCAGGGAGTTCGCTTGATCTCATGAATGTCATTCCAGACTCGCATCCTCGAGCCAGCTCGTTGCGGCTGCGCCATCGGCTGGTCGAGGGCCTGCACAACGGCATCGTGACGGAATCCGGGCTGATCGCCCACGGTCGCGGAGAGGCGCTCGACTATCTGCTCGGGGAGCGCACTCACCCATTCGCCGCGCAAGCCATCGCGGCGGCCTCGGCGTTGATGACGTTGGCGAATTTTCCGGTCGTGACGGTTAATGGCAATGTCACGGCGCTCTCGGGCCCGCAACTGGCCGCGCTGGCCGAACATCATCCGCGGATCGGCTTCGAGGTGAACCTGTTCCACTACTCCCGTGAGCGGGCCCAGCGGATCGTGGCTTTATTCCGAGAGCTGGGTCTGCGCGGGATCATCGAGTTCGGCGAATCGACTGAACCGGTCCCCCTTCCAGGCACCGACAGCATGCGGCGATTCATGCACCCGGAGGGCGTGGCCAAAGCAGACGTCGTCCTGGTCGCACTCGAAGACGGCGACCGCTGCGGAGCCCTGGTCGCGTCCGGGCGGAAGGTGATCGCCATTGATCTGAACCCGCTTTCCCGTACCGCCCAGCTCGCGCAGATCTCGGTCATCGACGAGTTGACCCGGGTAATCGACGCCCTCGATCGCCAGCTTGCAGACGATCGAGACCTCTCCCGGAGCGTCCTGCAAGAGCGGCTGGCCGCTTACGAGAATCGTGCAGTGCTCGATCAAGCCATTTGTGCCATCCGGAGCGGTTTTGGTGATGCCGTTAGCGGAAGGACCTGAGCTTACAGTCTAGGTGGATGGTTGATTGGCTGATGGACTGCCGTGGGGTGAGCCCGCTCGCCGCTCCACTTCGGCCACCAGACGCTGGGCAAGCTCAGCCCGGGCAACGCGCTCGTAGCCTCCAGCGATTGGCCCGATGAATGCATGCGTTGCCATGCCTTCCAGCGTGTTTGCCACCATCAGATCGGCCGCCGAGTGCTTGCGTGAGGCCTCGGCGACGTCGAGGAGCTGGTCATCACTCATGTCCACCTCCAGCTTGAACTTGACGAGCAGGCCCTGAAATCCCCAGGGCTGGCGGATCTGGTCGACCAGCTTCGGGGTCTGCACCAATCGGAGCCAGAGTTCGGGTTCGTTGCTCTTCACCTTGCCGGCCTGGCGATCGACAAGTGCCGGGGGGCCGGTATCCTTATGCGTCCATGTTCCAGTTACAGGGTCGAAAACCGTGCCCGGATCGGGTGCGAAAACCCCGGCGCATTCGTAATCGCCCACCGCCGCGCAGTGCACCACGGCATCGAAGCCACCTTCCGCGACGTGATCCCGGAGCAGGCGGGCCAGCTCGTCGAAAGTCAGGAACCGGTCAACATCAAGCGGAAAAGCCCCCGGATTTCGGCCAAACGGCGGCGCGTCCATGACTTCAGGATGCGAAGTCAAGAGAACGACGGAGTGCCCCCGAGCGGCGGCCTGGACGGCGATCGTCGCCCCTGTCCGCCCGCTGAATACATTGGTAATGCAGCGGACCTTATCGACGTGGGTGACCGTATTCCCGGCGGTGACCAGCCATTTCATCGGAGAATTCATGGAAAAGTCACTTCCTTGAATGGTATAAGGAACGGGATACACGTAGCCGAGACCGATCCGCTGAACGTCAACTCCCTCGATACGCGGCCGAGAGCAATTTCATGACATCATCTCAGATCGATCGATCCGAGGCGCCTCCAGCACTTTCGCGGGATGACGTACGAGCCATCGATCAAACCGTCCAGGCGATGGGTCGAGCGCGCCGCTTGCTTTTCATCACGGGTGCCGGGATCTCCGCCGAATCGGGCCTTCCCACCTATCGCGGGCGTGACGGTCTTTACCGAGTCCACCAGGAAACTCCTCACGGGTTGTCCATCGAGCAGGCGCTTTCCGGCGCCATGCTGCAAATCAGACCCGAAATCACCTGGCACTACCTGCTGGAGCTGGAAAAAACCACCCGTCACGCTACCCCGAACCGAGGCCATCGCGTGATCGCGGAGATGGATGAATACTTTGACGCCGTCTGGGTGCTCACCCAGAATGTCGACGGCCTGCATCACCGGGCGGGCTCGCGGAACATTGTAGAC
>JBMFUH010000435.1:0-6006 GCA_049966735.1 Isosphaeraceae bacterium | reverse complement strand
CCTCCGCATTATCACCTACCTCTATTATAACTCCTTTCGGTACAAGGGGTAAAAGGGGTAAAAGCGGTTTTCGGATAGTTTCTTAAAGAAGGCGTCTGAATCGGCTTTGATCCGTGCAAACACGTCCTCGGGTTCCCGATGCATTAACTCGGCAATCCCCTGTGCCGTAAGCTTATCGGGATGATAGCCCAAACCCATAAACTTGATGCCACCAAACCTATGAATATCACCAATTTCGAGATAGTCGAAAGCGAAGGTTTCGGCAAAGAGCGTCTCATTGTCGTGAGAAATATAAACGATCGTCCAAAATAGGTTCTTGTCGTTCGTATAGCCAAAAAACCAGTGGTAGGAGAGCTTTTCGGCCAGCATGTAGGTGTGCCAGATGCTCAGATCACCCGAGTGGCCCGTGACATCAATACCAGCGGCGCTCAGGATATTCACCATATCTTGCCGGATTTTGTAAAGAATTGGCAATTGTTCATCATTATTGTCACCTGCTGGGTGGGTCAAAACCCTCGCCTTTAGGCGAAGGCTTCAGCGTTCTTGGCCACTCGGCAGGGAGGAATCGAGGAGCCCCGGCTGTATGATCTCTGAGCCTGTTCCATCCGGTTGGGCCACGTGCGGCGAGCGCTGGTTGTCTGATAGTGCCTGGGACATGCGTCATGTGGTCGGCCTGGGACGAGGATGATAGGAGCGGGGCTGGAACGTGGACCGTGTGAGCTGAAGGAACTTCAGCCCACCTCGGGTGGGAGACCTTCGGCCGAGCTTTGCTCGGAACCAGGACTTGAGTCCTGAACAACGAAGCCCACGCCTTTAGGCGGGGGAGCATTCACTTATCTTGCCCGAGATGGTGAATGACAATTTGTATTTGATTTCTGTCAGGCTTTCATGGGTGATCAGGTCGGCTCGCAATAAGACAGGCTGGATGCCGATGGCATCGGCGATCAATTTGATGGTTTCGAGATAGGCAGGCTGCCCGCCCAGAATACGCTGAAGGTTCTTGACGCTGATGCCAGCGGCAAATGCGACGTCCTCCAGCGTCATACCCCGGCGTTCTCTGATCTTTTCGACCAAGTATCCACGAAGGGGATACGCGCTCTTCTTCTTCGCCACCACTAGATGTCCTGTAGATGGCCTTGTTGGCGTCCGGGACTTGTCCGTCTGTGGGTTTTACTATTGCTTTCGGGAAGCAACACCGGAGGCCAGTGGAGTCAAAAGCTGCTCTAGCCGTCTTTGAAGCCTGACACGAAGCAACGGCGTAAGAATCGTACCCACCGCGACTTGCGCTGGCAAGTCCCGCCGTGAATCCGTACGGCTAGTTGCATTTCGTTCGTCACCAAGAACACCCCGCCGGGGTGGCCGGTCGCTGCTTGCCTTCGCTCTTTGGCAATTCGGTTGTTCGAGTTTGGCGGCACACCTGGCCGGAGGTGGGAAGTGCCGTCCGATTGTCATTTCTTCTTCCTCCGGAAGCCTAAGCAGGAAGGAGCTTTACGTCATGCGTCAGTTCGTCCGCAAACCCGCATCTTGGGTCAGGCGTGGCCCTAACGCCCGCTCTGACCTGGGCGAGGAATCCAAGGCCAGGGCATTAGCCCGTTCGCGGGCGAAGTGCCAGATCACGTCTCTGATAGCCCGCCCAGACGGCCTTCTCATCGATGGCTACCGCACGATCTGGGGGCTCGAACTGGAAGGGATGCTCGGTGTCGAGCTGGATTTCATCCTGACGGATGAAGAACTGACCCCCGACCAGATCCGCGTGATGCAGGCGAACTCGGCATTCCACCGGGAACCTCTGTCCGACTTCGACAAGGCGTTGGTGATGCGGGATACGCTCGTTGCGAATCCCGGCATGACCCGGAAACAGCTTGCAGAGGAGGTATTCGATATCGACCCCAGCCTGAGCACGCGCTACCTGTCACTCTTCGATAGCGTCCCGGAAGTTCAAGACGCAGCGAAGGCCGGGAAGCTCGGAGTTTCGGACTGGTACGCGATCCAGCGTTCCGCTGATCAGGTGGCGGCACTGGGCGCGAGACTGAACGGTGCAACCCGCGACGACCTGGAGCGGCAGGTTCGCAAGGAGCGGGTCGCGGGCAAACCGGCGGTGCGTGCCGGTAAGACAAAAATCTGCCTCGGCAGTGGTGTCACCCTCACCGTGAGCGGCTTGGCGGTTTCACTCGATGAATTCATCGACGCCCTGACCGAGGCAAGCAAGGAAGCGAAGCGTGCACGGGAACAGTCTTTGGACATCCGCACCTTCGCCGCAGTGATGCGAGATCGGGCAAAGGCGAGCTAAGCGGGTTCGTCCTTCCGGGCCGTGGCGGCGAGTCGCCGCCACGGACTCCATACATCGACAATTGATGGCAGGATGATTCATGTTCGACTCAATCAACGAAATGCTTGGCCGTGGGCTGCTGGGGATCTTCATTCTCCTGCTGCTGATCACACGGCTCGCCACGAAGCACCCCAAAACCACCGGCGGATTCGCCAAGGGAATCCTGGAACTGATGTTCCGGAAGTAACCGTCCCCGGGCACGGATGCCCAACACCATTTTCTCTTCATGACTCCAATCTCGGAAGGACCAGTTTCGATGCCTACAAACAATGCAGCTCCCAAGCCTCGCGGACGCTTCTTCTCCCCGTGGCGTACCCTGGGCGTCATCGCCGGACTCGTCGTCGCGGCCTTGGCCTACAGTTTCCTGCCGCACTACGATCCGGTTCGGCTCGAAGCCTGGAACAAGGTGCAACCGCGTCTCCAGAGCACGGACGAGGCGACCAAGAACGAGGTCGATACCTCGACTGAGCAGATCAAAAATTTCTTCGCACAGCGCAGGCAAAATGCTCGGGCCTTCGCTTCCGACGTCCTGGGCCTGAGTGGCAAGTGGGCCTATCTGAAGGGGTACTTCTACGAGGGGAACCACGAGAAGTATCTCGAAGAGTGCTTCGAGCGAAACCTCTTCAGTTCCAGTGAACTGAAGTCGCTGATCGAGTCCGCCGTTTCACGCTACGTCAGCGAGGTCGAGGGCCGAGAAAATCAGTTGCTGGTCGCCATCCGGGCGGACCTTGAAGGCACTGAACTCGCGACCCCAAAGTACCTTCCCGCACTCAGCAGCGAGGCGGAATTCCGGCGTGAATACGCCGCCATGATGCAAAAAGTCTTGCCGGTCCTGACCAAGGATCTGGGCGTGAGCGTCACTCGGGAAATCGTTTCCTTCGTCGGGTCGGAAATCGCCGCCACACTGGTGATGGAGATCGGGGCTTCCCTCGCGACGGAGCTTGGCGTCTCAGGCGGAATCCTGGGGCTGGTGCAAGCTCGGGTGCCGTCACCTTCGGTGTCGGGCTCGTGGCGGGCATCCTGGTCGATATGGCTCTCGATTGGATCATTCGCCAGGACGGATATGACCCCGAGGGCGAAATCGCCGCGAAGGTGACGAAGTCGCTCGATGACCTCGAACGTGTGATCCTCGAAGGCGACAAGAAGACCAACGAACGCTATAGCAACGCCAGGTTCTACTCGACGTTTTCGTGGTCCTCGGCGGATCGTGCTTCGTCGTGGGCCGAGGCACAGAACATCGAGGCTGCTGGTGGGCTTGGGCTCAAGCACCAGTTGAATCATATCCAGGAAGTGCGCTCGCGCCTGCGTGATGAAACGCTCAAGGGCCTGATCCTGAACGGGGGTGTTCAATGAAGAACCTCCCCCTCAAATCCCTGCTACTTGCGACCATCATCGTGATGGTCGCTGAGGGCACGGTTCGGGCCGACCTCGCTTCAAAAGCGGCACAGGAGACCGCCGAATTCGTGCTCAAGAAGTTTGGCAAGAAGGTGCTCACGGAAGGCACCGAAACGTTCGCCGAAAGAATCTCCGCCTCTGTCCTCCGCCACGGCGATGACGTGAACAGCGCCGTGCGTCGCGTCGGCCCGAGTGCCCTGTCGCTCGCCGATGAGGCAGGACAGCAGGCTCCGAAGATTCTTCGCCTCTTGTCCAAACACGGCGATGACGCGGCGGTGTGGGTGGCACGGCGTCCCGGTGCCATGAAACTGCTCGCGACCTACGGTGACGATGCGGCCGAAGTCCTTGTCCGACACAAGGGCCTCGCTGAGCCGGTTTTGGAAAAGCTCGTCGCTCCCGCCGTGAACGCCCTGGGGGCCATTGGCCCCCGGGGAGGTCGGCGGCTCGCGATGATGGCCGAGGCCGGTGAGCTTTCAGCCATCGGGCATACGCCGGAGTTGATGCAGATCATCACTCGCCACGGCGACGCGGCGATGGATTTCATCTGGCGCAACAAGGGAGCCCTGGCGGTAGGGACGACGCTCACCGCGTTCGTGGCCAACCCTGAGGCTTTTATCAACGGGACCAACCAACTGGCAAGCACCGTCGGCGAGACGGCGGTGAAACCCCTTGTCCAGGAGACCGGGCGGGCGATTTCCAGCCTTGTCTGGGCGTTGGTCGCGCTCGTTGTCGGTGTCCCGGCGGCTGGATTCTGGCTCGCCGCCAAGCACCCGAAACTGGCCGCCGAGATGGCCAAAACCTTCTTGGCAAGGCAGGCGGGACACCGCAGCTAGGCGAGTCAACCCAACGTGTTTCTTGACCATTCGATGTTCGCTCGTGGCCTTCTCCGGGCTTGGCTGCCCGGGGAAGGCCGTGAGACGAATCCAGTCAGCAGACCCTCAAATCACTCGGAGATTCAGATGATCAAGGCCATCCGTATCGTTCTCATCATCACCATGCTGGAAGTGGCGTATGTCGCCGTCATTGCGAGCTACCTGTTCCCGTGGCTCGGGTTGGCATTGGGAGCGGGACTCCTGATCGCATTGTCCCGCAAGCGGCAGACCTTCAGCGCCTTCGGCCGCGCCCGCTGGGCTGACCCGTCCGATATCCCGCATATGATTCGCGCCGGACAGGGGCTGGTCCTCGGGCATATCGAAGGCAAACCCGGCAAGTGGTCCGGTATAAAGGCGTTTTTCGACCGTGGCCTCTCATCCTGGCAGGCTGTTACCCGCTACCTCGAGTCCTGCCAGCGGAAAGCGACACGCCATCTGGTCCGCCTCAATACAGCAGCACATGTGTGGATGTTTGCTTCCGCTGGAATCGGTAAGGGCGTATCGTGCGTCATCCCGCATCTTCTGACATGTATGTGGTCATGCGTTGTTATCGATTTTAAGGGCGAACTGGCAAAGCTCACTGCCGCCGCGCGACGCCGGATGGGCCATAAAGTGGTGATCCTTGATCCGTACCATGTGGTTACGGACAACCCCGATACATACAACGTTTTTGATTTCATCGATTCTGATTCCGACCTTGCAATTGACGATTGCAGGGACGTTGCTGAGTCGCTGGTGGTTAGAACGGGCCAAGAAAAGGAGCCTTTCTGGCTCGACGCCGCCGAGAGCTGGCTTACGGCCATGTCGGCGATGCTGGTTCACCTGAAACCGCAGGTGACGGCGAACCTGGCCGAACTGAAGACGCTGGTCTCGGATACGACGCTGCGTGAGCAAGCGATCACGCGCATGATCGAATCCGACGCATGGGACGAGGTCCTGTCGCGGCTGGGCCTCGCGCTGACCCACTCGAAGGACAAAGAGTTGAATTCGACTCTTACTTCGACCCTACGCCACCTCCGATTCGTTGACTCGCCCGCTGTTGCCGACAGCACCCGCACCTCCAGCTTCAACCCGGCCGAATTGGTCAGTGGCAAGATGACGATCTACCTCGTCCTGCCTCCCGATCGCATGCGTTCGGAGGCTGGGCTTTTACGCCTCTGGATCAGTTCCCTGTTCCGGGCGGTCATCCGTTGCGGGCTCCAGGAAACGCATAAGGTAAACTTTATACTAGACGAGGCTTCCAGCCTCCCAAAAATGGACTCCATCGACGACGCGATCGACCAGTATCGCGGATATGGAATCCGTCTATTTTTATATTACCAGTCGTTGGGACAGCTCAAAAAATGCTTCCCCGATGACCAGGGGCAGACACTGCTCAGCAACACGACGCAGGTGTTCTTCGGGACCAAC
>JBMFUH010000434.1:0-6012 GCA_049966735.1 Isosphaeraceae bacterium | reverse complement strand
CACGAAGGCTTTCGATCACGGGCAACACCCGGCGGCGGATGTCGGCGAACGACTCGCCCCCCTCGTGGGTGAACTCCAGGTTGCCGGCCAGCCAGTGCTGCTTCGATTCGGCATAGACGTCCCAGCCGTCCTCGCGCGACAGGCCGCTCAGGGGGCCGATCTTTCGCTCGTGCAGTTCGGGCACGACGATTGCAGGAAAACCGCACGCCGCGCCGATGGGTAGGGCGGTGGCGACGGCCCGTTCCATGGCTGAGCAATAGAGGGCACTTGCGCCCTGGATGCTCAGGTGTTCGGCCAGCAGATGAGCTTGCCGCCGGCCCCAGGGGCTCAGGCCAATGTCCGACTCGGCACCGTGGAAGAACTGCGGGGCCGAGGTCTCGGCGTGGCGGATCAAGAGCAGACGAGTTTCCAACAAAGTCTTGCTCCGAGGCAAAGGATTGAGGATAAAGGAGACGCGAGAAAACGACCAGATTGCCGCGCGTGGTGGTCTGCCGATGTCGCAGCCC
Organism: Isosphaeraceae bacterium; assembly: GCA_049966735.1. GTDB lineage: Bacteria > Planctomycetota > Planctomycetia > Isosphaerales > Isosphaeraceae > Aquisphaera. The sequence continues at coordinate 5,506 of JBMFUH010000434.1, read as the reverse complement.
GAGTCCTCGAAAGGATGCGAGTCGTTACCAACCTGGTCCCACGACGTTGTCCTGTCCACCTCGTTGAGAGAAGGTGATCTCATGACTGCCAACCCTGGAATGCCCGATCACATCGAGTATTACTCCACGAGGTATCGAACCCACCTGCTGTTCGGGATGCCCGGCAGTGGCAAGGGGACCCAGGGGGCCGTCCTGGGACAACTCCCCGACCTCATGCACATTTCCATGGGGGACATTTTCCGGAAAATCCCCAAGCACGGACGTATCGGCCGTGAGATCGACCAGTATACCTCGCAGGGGCGGATGGTTCCCGATGAGCTCACGGTCCGGATCTTCAAACGGCACCTGCACATCCTCGAGATGCAGGAGGTGATCCTTCCCGAGCAGCACACGCTGATCCTGGACGGTCTGCCGCGCAGCTACGCCCAGGCCCAGATGCTCGACAGCGTTCTCGAGGTCGTGCAGATCTTTCACCTTCAGATCAAAGACATCGCCCTGGCGATGGAGCGGCTGAAGATCCGGGCTCTCCGCGAGAACCGGCTCGACGACATGAACGAGGAGGTCATCCACCGCCGGTTGCGAACCTACAACGAGGAGACTTACAAAACGCTCAGTTTCTATCCGTCCGACATCATCTACGAGGTGGATGCCGGCCAGTGCATGATCGACGTGCTGCGCGACATCGTCAACCGGCTCTCGGTCGTCAAGCAGACCGTGGTCAACCATTCGCATCTGGCCACGGTGGGATCGGGGTTGACACCCTGATCCGGCAGATTTCGTTCGCCGACCGGTGGTTTATCGAGCCGGACGATCAGAGAACCTCAACGAATCGCCGGAGTGTTTTGCTCATATGTCGCTGGACCCTCGACGTGGAACGAAATCCCCTCGACGGCCAGATATCCCAGCGCCGCTTCCGGTACCAGCATCTCGCCGGTCGCCCAGCTCTTGAAGGGATACCGCCCGGCCCGTCGGCCCAGGGACCCGGCGCTGCGGTTCCATGTTTGAAAAGCGGATCAGGATCAGGGTCTTCATGCTACCCCAGGGCAGTCTGTGTGTCAAAGCGTGCCTTCTTGCGTCAGATCTCAATCAGCCGATTGACATGGCCCTGCCGGCGCGTTAACAGTCGAAAGAGGAGGTGCTCATGGCGGGCTGTCTGCTCAGGCCATGCTCGTTGCACCCGCGAAGCTCGCGGCTCGGGGGTCTTTTGTTCGTTTCGCAAAGCCGTGGTAACCGGGCAAGTCTCGCTCGTCGTGATAGTCGTGTAGGGTAGGTTGCGCTGGACGGATGCGCTCGCGGTGTCATCGAGGCGCCTAGCGCGCGGGAATGATTGGCAAGCCGCTCCAGCCGCATCGAGGTCAACGTCAGCAGCTTGCGGGTCGTAGGGCATTGCGTCTTCACACATGCGGGGGGGCTCCGGCAATGGAAGAAGACATCCTCAACATCATCCGCGACGTGCATTTCCTTCACGACTTTCCGGACGACTACTTGAAGCCGCTTGCCTCGGTGGCCGCGCTCAAGGATTACGCGCCCGGAGCGGTCGTTTTTCGCGAAGGGCAGAAGACTTCCCAGCTCTATCTCATCGTGACGGGGAGCGTGGCGCTGGAGTACTGCACCCCCGGCCTGGGCTGCAAGCGGATCCAGACGGTGGGACGGGGAGAGCTTTTGGGCTGGTCTCCCGTGCTGGGACTGAGCGACATGACGGCGACGGCGCGGGTGCTCGAGCCCACGACGCTCGTGGTCGTGGACGCCAAGCAACTCGTCACGCTCTGCGAGCACAATACCCGGTTCGGCTACGAGTTCATGCGGCGCACGGCCCTGGCACTCTCGCAACGGCTGTCGGCCACGAGGCTTCAATTGCTGGACGTCTTTCATCACGAGCTGCCGCTCATCCCTGAGCACGGGGAGGTCTAGATGGGCAGGTCGGCGTTGCCGATTGGCTGTTCGGTGCGGCTCGAGAAGCCGGACCTTCAGGCCGTGATCGATCGGCTCCATGAACTGAGTTATCGCGTGATCGGCCCCAGGGTCAGCGAAGCCGCCGTGGTGCTCGGCGAGATCTCCTCACTGCAAGACCTGCCCATCGGTTACGTTGATGCCCAGGAAGCGGGAACCTACCGGTTGGAGCAGAACGGGGAACGTAACTACTTCGACTACGTTGTCGGTCCCCACTCGCTCAAGGACTTCGTGTTCCCGCCTCAGTCCACGCTCATGCAGTGCCGGTACGAGGACGGCCGGCTGCACATTGACATGGAAGAGGAACCGGTCCAGCCCACGGCGGTGCTCGGGGCGAGGTCGTGCGATCTGCACGCGCTCTCCGCGCAGGATCGCATCTTCCTGGGCGATCGCTACGTCAACCCGGCCTATCAAGCTCGGCGAGAGAGTCTGTTCATCGTCGCGGTTAATTGCGGTCGTGCGGCGCCGACGTGCTTTTGCAGCTCGATGGGAACCGGGCCGGCGGTGTCGTTCGGCTTCGACCTTTGCCTGACCGAGATGCCCGAGCATTTCCTGGTCGAGGTCGGCACCGAACGGGGGGGAGACGTCATCGCGGTGGCGCCCTGGCGGCCATGCAGCACGCGCGAGGTGATCGACGCCCAGCAGGTTCCTCGTCGGGCTGAGCAGCAGATGGAGCAGCGCAGGCACCCGCACGCTGGCGAGCCCAAGGGCCGCTACCTGGAAACCAGTGGCCTGCGCGAGCTGCTCCTGAGCAACCTGGAACATGAACACTGGGAGCAGGTGGCCGCGCGCTGCCTGGCGTGCGGGAACTGCACGATGGTTTGCCCCACCTGCTTCTGCAGCAGGGTCGAGGAGGTGAACAATCTGCTCGACGGCAGCGTGAGTCGGGTGCAGAGCTGGGATTCCTGCTTCACCTCCGAGCATTCGTATATGAACAGTGGAACGGTTCGCAAATCCACGGCGTCCCGCTACCGCCAGTGGCTCACCCACAAGCTGGCCACCTGGCACGACCAGTTCGGAAGATCGGGCTGCGTCGGCTGCGGCCGGTGCATCACCTGGTGCCCGGTCGGCATCGACCTGACCGCGGAAGTCGCCGCCATCCGAGGAGGTAATCCGTGACAGCCACGCCGACGATTTCTCGGATGGCCAGCCCGTGGCTGCCGCGCCCGGTCACGATCGAGGAGATCGAGCACGAGGTTCCCGGCATCGCCACCTACAAGCTGGCCTTCACCGATCCCGAATTCGCGTCGATGTATCGCTTCCAGCCCGGCCAGTTCAACATGCTCTACCTGCCCGGCGTGGGGGAGTCGGCCATCTCCATCAGCTCCGATCCGGGAGACTCCGTGCTCCTGCACACGATCCGGATCGCCGGCAACGTGACCAAGGCCCTGGCGCGCAAGAAGGTCGGCGACCAGATCGCGCTGCGTGGTCCTTACGGGTCGAGCTGGCCGATGGAGGCGAGCAAGGGCAAGGACGTGGTCATCGCCTGCGGCGGCGTGGCGCTCGCGCCCCTGCGGCCGGCCATCTACCACATCATGGCCAATCGGGCCGATTACGGCCGCGTCTTCCTCCTCTACGGCGCGCGGACGCCGGGAGACCTGCTGTACTCCAAGGAGTATCCCGCCTGGCGCGAGGCCGACATCGAGGTCGAGGTCACCGTCGATATCGGCGACGCCGACTGGCAGGGCAACATGGGAGTCGTCCCGATTCTCTTCTATCGGCTCAGACTCAATGCCGCCCGGACCGTCATCTTCACGTGCGGACCGGAGATCATGATCCGCTTCGTGATCTTCGAGGCCCTGGCCCGGAAGATTTCCGCGGACCGGATCTTCCTGTCGGTGGAACGGAACATGAACTGCGCCATCGGCCACTGCGGACACTGCCAGCTCGGGCCCGCGTTCATCTGCAAGGACGGGCCGATCTTCTCCTACCGGCAGATGGAGCCGTACATGCACCTGGAGGACTACTAGCCGTGCCCAAGCCCAAACTGGCCGTGTACAAGTTTGCTTCGTGCGATGGCTGTCAGCTCTCCTTGCTGGACGCGGAGGACGAGCTCCTGGCCGTGGCCGACGCCGTCGAGATTGCCTACTTCCTGGAGGCCCGGACCCAGGAGCTTCCCGGACCGTACGACATCGCCCTGGTCGAGGGCTCGATCACCACGCCCCACGACGCCGAGCGAATTCGCCAGATCCGCAAGCAATGCCAGACCTTGATCACCATCGGGGCCTGCGCCACGGCCGGGGGAATCCAGGCCCTCAAGAACTGGGCCAAGGTGGACGACTTCATCAATGCCGTCTACGCCACGCCCGAATTCATCAGCACGCTGGCCACGAGCACGCCCATCTCCGACCACGTGATGGTCGACTTCGAGCTGCGCGGCTGTCCGATCAACAAACGACAGCTCGTGAGCTTGCTGATTTCACTGCTGCAAGGGGTGCGTCCCCGGCTGCCGCGCTACAGCGTGTGCATGGAGTGCAAGCGGAAGCGGACCGTCTGCGTCGCGGTGGCCCAGGGCGTGGCCTGCCTGGGACCGGTCACCCAGGCCGGCTGTGGCGCCATCTGCCCCTCGTTCAACCGCGAGTGCTTCGGCTGCTACGGACCCAAGGAGCAGCCCAACCTGGTCAGCCTGACCGGCAGCTACGCGGCCAAGGGAGCAGATCAAGGCCATCTCGTCCGCCTGACGCGTAACTTCAACGGCTACGCCCCCGAATTTCGCGACGCCAGCGGAGCCCTGGAACAGAATGCCGCCGCCCGCTCCAGCCCCTGAGCCGACGATTCACCAAGCCCGCTTGCTCGATTCCGGCCAAAGGAGCCCATGATGCCAGCCAATCGCAAATTCGAGGTCAAGGCGCTCTCCCGGGTCGAGGGAGAAGGCGCCCTTTATGTCAAGCTTGACGGCGAGACGGTCGAGCACATTGAGTTCAACATCTTCGAGCCCCCACGCTTCTTCGAGGCATTCCTCCAGGGCCGCGAACCGCGCGAGGTCCCGGATATCACCGCCCGGATCTGCGGCATCTGCCCGGTCGCCTACCAGATGAGCAGTTGCCACGCCCTGGAGAAGGCGCTGGGGCTGACGATTCCGCTGGAAATTCGCAAGCTCCGCCGCCTGCTCTATTGTGGCGAGTGGATCGAGAGCCATGCGCTGCACGTCTATCTGCTGCACGCACCCGATTTTCTGGGCTACGAGAGCGGCATCAGCATGGCCGCCGATCATCGCGATGTCGTGGCCAAGGGCTTGCGGATGAAGAAGATCGGCAACGAGCTTTTGGAGATCCTCGGCGGCCGGGCCATCCATCCGATCAACGTGACCGTCGGCGGCTTCCACCGCGCGCCCAGCAAGGACGCCCTCCGCGCCCTGCTGCCCGACCTCGAGTGGGGCCTTCAGGCGGCCATCGACACGCTCAAGCTGGTCTCCGGCTTCGATTTCCCCGACCTGACGATCGACTACGAGATGGTCAGCATCAAGCACCCCTACGAATTCCCCATGAACGAGGGGCGAATCGTCTCCAGCGGCGGCCTGGATATCGCCATGGAAGACTTCGAGAAATACTTCGAG
>JBMFUH010000433.1:0-6014 GCA_049966735.1 Isosphaeraceae bacterium | reverse complement strand
TGTTTTGGGGGGAGGCTGGGCCGCGGGCCCCGGCGCGAGGGCGGTGGGCTCTTTCGGCGCGACGGGAGTGATGGGAGTGGAGGGCGCGGTCGCGACCGGTCGGTGGGGCGTCGCGGTCGCGGAACTTGGGGCCCGGCTTGCGCCCGGAGGTGGCGTGCTCGGGGGCAATACAGAGGCGACGGGGCGTGGCGTCGGCTTCGCGGGCGCTGGCGGTGAAGGGGGCGGCGTCGCGATCGGCGCGGGCGCTCCCTTGGCCTCCCTTTCTGGAGGGGCTTGTTTCATCAACCCTCTGATCCGCTCCACGGTCGACGGGTCGAGACTGGCCAGAGCGCTGACTTTGACCTCGAGCCCCCATTTCTGAATCCGCTCGAGCAGTTCCTGGCTTTTCAGTCCCAGTTCTTTCGCCAACTCGTGAACACGCGTGGACAAAGGCAACTCCTCCCGGAACAAGCTCCGGCTGGCCGTGGCAATCACGACCGGTGGCAGGCAATCGAAATTTGGGTGGCTTCCGGCGAGATCGAACCCGGCGGGTCCGGTGCTCCCACCTGGAAGACGTCTGGGATTTCAGGGACCGCGGGAAAACCGGGGCCGTTCGCGGGGGATCTCCGTTTCCTGAAACAGCCGGCAAGGCATTCCTATCGGGAGAGCGTCGACTGACCCCGGGAGCAAAACCCGCGGGGTCGTGTGCGTGGCTACGACTCGTCGCCGTCTCGCGGCGTTTCCTGTTGAGATCCACGATTATCGGATTTGCCCGGCTCCGGCGCGGCAGCGGGGGTTGGCGGCTGGGGTGTGGCCGCCGCGGGAACCGGCGCCGCCGGGCGTGCGGGCCCGCCTCCCAGCTCCACCGCCTCGGTCACGATCCGGATGGCCTCTCCTTGATCTTCGTCACTGGGCTGGCACGTCACCTCGTGCCCGTAGGGTGTGAACCCGGCAGACTCAACCGCCAGGGCCAGGTCGTGGATCTCGTCGTCGTCGCTCGCCTCATCTCCCTCCGCGTCTGGGCTGTCGTCTGAAGGATGTTCATCCCCGACCGAGCTTGCCGGTTCGGAAGGCAAGGCCGAACGGCGCTTTCCGGTCGAGATACCGGGGATGTCTGATGAATGATTCGTGTTCTCGGCTGTCGCGGCCTGGGACGCTAGGTCGGCAAGCGCCTCGGCCGGTTCGTCCCCCTCGGCCGGTTCGTCCGCCTCGACAGCCACGGCCTCCGCCGGCTCCGCGGTCTCCTCCGCCTCTCCGACTTCGGCCGGTTCGTCCCCCTCGGAGGGGGGTTCTTCCCGTCCGGGAGACGCTTCCAGAAGCGCGGCGGCGGTTCGGCCTCCCTTGCGACGAGGCAGTTCCTCCGATTGTTCCTCGGCAAGTGTCTCGGCCTGGGCGACAATCTCCGTTGCTTGTTCTTCGGTCAGACCGTCAATTGTGTTCACTAGATCGGCGATTTCCATCACCGAAAGGTCGTCGTAACTCAAGATTCCTTGCTCGACCAGCCGTTCGGCCAGCTCGGTCCCGACGTTGTCGATCTTCTCGAACGACTTGACCGCCTTCTCGATGACCTCGTCGAGTTCCTCGGCGGTCATGATCTCGATGTCCCAGCCCACGAGTTTCGAGGCCAGCCGGACGTTCTGGCCCCGGCGGCCGATGGCCAGCGAGAGCTGGTCGTCACGCACCAGGACGATGGCCCGGCCCAGCAGGTGGCAGAGCATGACCTCGTCGATCTCGGCCGGCTGCAAAGCATTGGGAATCAGCACCTGGAGCGACTCGTTCCAGCGGACGATGTCGATCCGTTCACCGCCCAGCTCGTCGACGATGTTCTTGATCCGCGTGCCCCGAACCCCCACGCATGCGCCCACGGCGTCAATCTTGGTGTCGATCGACGTGACGGCGACCTTGGAACGATACCCCGCTTCCCGCGCCAGGGCCCGGATCGTGATGGTCTGATCGGCGATCTCGGGAATCTCCAGCTCGAAGAGCCGCCGGACGAAATCGGGATGAGTGCGGCTGAGGATGATCTTCACCCGCTGACCGACCTTGCGCACATCAAGAATGATGGCGCGAATGCGCTCGTTGGGGTGGTAGCTTTCGCCGGGAATCTGCTCGCTCCGGGGAAAGATGCCGTCGGTCTTTCCCAGGTTGACGATGACCGCCCCTCCCTCGAAGCGCTGGACTGTGCCGGTGACCAGGTCGCCGCGCTGCTCCTCGAATTCCTCGAAGAGGCTGTCGCGCTCGGCCTCGCGGATCTTCTGGATGATGACCTGCTTGGCAGTCTGGGCGGAGATCCGGCCCAGGAGCGAGGGGTCCATCCTGACCCCGTCTTTCGTGGCGTCGATGTCTCCGGTTTCGCGGTTGATGACGACTTCGATGTCGGCGGCGTCCGGGTAATGCTTGCGTGCCGCCGTGGCCAGCGCTGACTGGATTCCCTCGAACAAGATATCCTTGGGGATGTTCTTGTCGCGGTGAATGCTGTCCACGATCCGGACCAGGTCAACGCTCATTCATCCCCTCCGAGACGCGCTCACGGAATATCTCGATGTTTCGTCAATCGTGTCGCGACCCGAAATCAGTTCAGGAATTCCCGAAAAACAAACCCGAGCCGCACCCGTTCAACCAGGCGGGGCTCGGTCTTCTTGCCGCGATGCCATCGTTTCAATCCACTCCCCTGTGAGGGGGCGGCTCTCTACCACCGAGGATGACCTGCTCCCGCACGATTCCGAACGAGGCGCGAAGAACGAACCAAGCCTCGACGAGCCGAGCTTCAACCTGTGCCAAAACCCAGCCCAGTTTGGCAATTTATCAGGTAGTTGACAGGGATGTCAAGCGTCCGAACAATGGGAAAGGAATTCGCGGCAGAGAATTGGGACCGAGATCCCGGCCGCCACGGCCGCTCGGCAACCGCACGATCGAGAGGGACTCTCCGGATCGATGATCGCCGCTCCTCTCACTCATGAACAGCTCCGGAAGGCCCTCGAGGCCGCGGGCTTGCGGTGCACCCCTCAGCGGCTCGCGGTCTACGACCAGCTTGGCGCGGGGTCGTATCATCCCACCGCCGAAGAGGTGTTTCAGGCGGTCCGGCTGAAAATCCCAAGGATCAGCCTGGCAACGGTTTACAAATCGCTTGAGGCCCTGGTTGCCATCGGTGCGGCCACCCGGCTCACCGCCGCCGACGGCACGGGCTCGGCCCGCTACGACGCCCGCGGCGAGAATCATTATCACTTCCGCTGCCTCCGCACCGGCACCGTGTTGGACCTGCCGGCCCGGTTCGACCCCGACCTGATCGCCAAGCTCGACCCCCATCTCGAACAGATCCTGGCCCAGCAAGGCTTCAGGGTCACCGGTTACCGCCTGGAACTCCTGGGCTACCGCGACGACCCAACGGCAATGGGCCAGTAGCCGGATGGACAAGACAAACCCATGGATGTGATCAGAGAATGAAGCCCGCCCCTCCTCGTATTCACCCCCTCGTCGACACCCACGCCCACCTCGACGATCAAAGGCTGAAGGCGGACCTGTCCGGTGTGCTGGACCGGGCCAGCACCGCCGGACTCGTCCAGATCGTGGCCATCGGCACCACGGCCGCCGATAGCGCGTCGGTCCAGCATCTGGCAGAAGAGCATGATGGTGTGTTTGCAGCCGTGGGAGTTCAGCCCAATCATGTGGCCGAGGCCGGGCCGGGCGACTGGGAGCAGATCGTCGATCTGGCGGTGCTGCCTCGCGTCGTGGCGATCGGCGAGACCGGCCTGGACCGGTACTGGAACCACTCGCCGTTTCCCCAGCAGCAGGAATGGTTCGATCGCCACCTGGAGTTGGCCCACGACCGGGGCCTGCCCGTTGTGATCCACTGCCGCGAGTGCGAGAGCGATCTCATTGCCCAGCTCGAAAAGCTTGGGCGTCCGGCACGAGGCGTTCTCCACTCCTTCACCGGCAACCGCGATCATGCGGCGGCGTTCCTCGCGCTGGGACTGCACATCTCGCTGGCCGGGATGGTCACCTTCTCCAACAAGAACCTGAACGCCCTGCGCGACGCGGCCAGGACGATCCCGCTGGACAGGATGCTCATCGAGACCGATAGCCCCTATCTGAGCCCCCAGCCGGTCCGGGGCCGGCCCAATCAGCCGGCTCATCTCGCATGGACCGCTCAATTCCTGGCGGAGCAGCTTGGAATCTCCGCGGAGGAGCTGGCGCGAGCCACGACCGCCAACGCCCAGCGCCTGTTCGCCTTGCCGACCGACCAGACGCTCTGAGCGCCCTTCCTCGGTTTGCCGTCGTCGCTCGCGGCCGGCAGGGCTTGCCCGATCGGGAGAACCGGGACAATCGATCCCCGAATTTCTTCTGGGATTGTTGCTTTTTCCCCTCGACGAAGTCTGTGATCTCATTTTTAATTCAGGCGGCGTGAGGAATCAGGTTTGCACCTCCAAGAGAGGGGGTCGGCGGCAGGTCGTCGATCCCCCATCAAGACTCAACTCAAGAACGAAATCGCCTGCCCTTGCGAGGTCCCACGGAACATGTTGTCGGCCAGGGTGTTAGAGGGATTTGCCGTCCTCGCTTCGATCTCCGTCCTGATCGTGGTCGGCGCGCTGATTGCGCTGCGGAGCGGCGTGGGAGAACTGAACACTGGCCGGGATTACTTGCAAATCGCCGGCAATCTTTCCCAGATGCTCCTGCGCATCATCGGCTACGTGCTCATCCTCATGGCCGTTCAATACCTGATCGGCCTCCGCCCCAGCCTGGGGTGGTGACGGGTCTGACCGTTCGGGTCCGATTGACCTGGCCTTTTATCCTGGCACGGCCGGGTCGGGCTGCGCATTTTCGAAAAGGTAGTGAAAGGGTGCAGGCTCACCGCCGGTATCTACTGGCAGGAGAAGTGTTCTTCATGACCCCGACCGACGCCACCCGGCCGACCTTGCTGGTCCGGATCAAGGACCCCCGCGACCGGGAGGCGTGGGACCAGTTCGTGGAGATCTACGCTCCCTTGGTTTACCAGATGGCACGGCGGCGAGGACTTCAAGACGCCGACGCGGCCGATTTGACCCAGGATGTCTTGCGGTCGGTCTCCTGCGCGGTCTCGCGGCTGGACTACGATCGCCGCAAGGGAACCTTCCGGGGCTGGCTCTACACCGTGACCCGCAACGCTCTGAACACCTTCTTCGAGACCCAAAGGCGCTCGCCTCGGGGAACCGGAGATTCAGCCGTGCAGGAGTGGTTGGAAGGCCGACCGGGACTGGACGAGGAGTCCGCCACATGGGACCGGGAGTACCAGCAACGGCTGCTCACGTACGCGGCCGAGCAGGTTCGCCCGTCGTTCGAGGAGACAACCTGGCAGGCCTTCTGGCTGTCGGCGGTTGAGGGCGCTCCAGGCAAAGAGGTCGCAGGCAAGCTGAACATGACCCTGGGCGCGGTGTACATCGCCAAGAGCCGCGTTCTTGCCCGGATCAAGGAACACGTTCGCCAGCTTCTTGAGGAATGAGGCCTTTTATGAGCACGCCATGTCCCGGTCGAGGCGTCTTGCGGCGGTTCCTGGCCGGGGCGTCGCCGGAAGAGGAACAGGAGATGCTCGAGAATCACCTTCAGGAGTGCGAGAGATGCCAGGCGGAACTGGACGCCCTGGACGGCGGCGATGACTCGTGGGTTGGCCGCGTGCAGGACCTGGGGCGAAATCGGTCCGAGTCGGCGCCGGGGTTGAAGCGGATTATCGGCGTGCTCAAGGATGAGGTTGAGCCGGACCCGGACACGACCGGCTTCGCGCCGGTGACGCCAGGGGAGATCCTCGGGTTTCTCGACCCTGCCGATTCCCCGGGCGAGCTGGGAAAGCTCGCGTCCTATCGCGTGCTCGAGGTGCTGGGCGAGGGAGGCATGGGAGTTGTTCTCAAGGCGGTAGACCCTGCTCTCAACCGAACGGTCGCGATCAAGGTGCTGGCGCCTCAGCTTGCCACCAGCAGTTCGGCCCGGCAGCGGTTTGCCCGCGAGGCCCGGGCCGCGGCGGCCATCCGCAACGAGCACGTGGTGGCGATCCACTCGGTCGATGA
>JBMFUH010000432.1:0-6023 GCA_049966735.1 Isosphaeraceae bacterium | reverse complement strand
CTCCCCGGCGGCACTGGTTCCAGCTTGGCCGGCCGTTCATCCACACGGCGGGAAAGACCGGGCTCTTGTCCTGGGGCGGGACGATGTTCGAGTACCTGATGCCGCGCCTGCTCTTGCGCAGCCTGCCCGGAACGCTGCTGGCCGAAGCATGCCGCGCAGCGGTTGCCCGACAGATGGAGTACGGCAGGCATCTGGGAATTCCCTGGGGAATCTCGGAATCGGCGTTCAACGACCGGTTCGTCGAGGGGGATTTCCGGTATCAGTCGTTCGGCGTTCCCGGCCTGGGCCTCAAGCGAGGACTGGAGGACAACCAGGTCGTCGCCCCCTACGCGACGGTGCTGGCGACAATGGTCGCCCCTCGAGAAGCCCTGGCGAACCTGCGACGGCTGGCAAGCGAGGGGGCCGAGGGCCCTTTCGGCTTCTACGAGGCCGTCGACTACACGCCGGAGCGCCGCGGCCCGAGCGGACGGGGAGCGGTCGTGCGGTCGTACATGGCCCATCACCAGGGAATGAGCCTCCTGGCCTTGACCAATGCTCTGTATGATGACGTGATGCCCAGGCGGTTTCACGGCGAGCCCATGGTCCGCGCGGCCGACTTGCTGCTCCAGGAGCGAGTTCCCCCCTACCCGCCGTTCGCCGAACCCGCTCCCGCCGATCTGGATCGCTCCAGACCATCTCCCACGCAGACCGGTGGACTCTTGAGTCGCCGCCTCACCTCGCCACATACGACCGCGCCTCGCACTCATTTGCTCTCCAACTCGCGATTTCACGTTATGGTCTCGAATGCTGGCTCTGGCTTCAGCAGGTGCGAGGGCCTGGACGTCTCGCGCTGGCGCCCGGACTCCACGTGCGAGCAGTGGGGCCAGTTCTTCTATGTCCGCGATCCGCGGACGGGCGTGGTCTGGTCCGCCGGACACCAGCCAGTCTGCCGCGCGGCCGATCATTACGAAGTGGTCTTCTCGTCCGACAAGGCCACGATCCGCCGCCGTGACGGCGATTTCGAAACCCAGATGGAGGTTACTGTCTCTCCCGAGCATCTGGCGGAGGTTCGCCGGATCACCCTGACCAACCTGGGGAACCAGACCAGGGAACTGGAGCTGACCAGCTATCTGGAGCCGGTACTGCTGGACCACTCCGCCGACCTGTCTCACCCGGCCTTCTTCAAGCTCTTCCTCCAGACCGAACATCTTGCCGAATCGGACGCCCTGCTCTGCCGGCGGCGGACTCGATCGCCCGGCGAGCGGCCGGTCTGGGGAGTTCACGTGATGGCCGTCGACCGCTCGGCGTCTGGGTCCAGTCTCGAAGGAAATCCGCAATACGAGACCGACCGATCCCGGTTCCTGGGACGCGGCCGGTCGGTGGCGAACCCCGCCGCGCTGGACGCGAACACGATGCTCTCGGGAACAGTTGGAACCGTTCTCGATCCCGTGCTGAGCCTCCGCGGCCGGTTCCGCATTACCCCCGGCGGTTCGGCAGTCGTCGGCTACACCGTCGCGGTGGTGGAGTCCCGATCCGCCGCGTGCGCGCTGGCCGATCATTACCACGGCATGAGCGCCGTGGCCCGGGCGTTCGAGCTGGCCTGGGCGCACAGTCAGGTGAAGCACGGACACCAGGACGGTTCGGGGGATGAAGCCCATCTCTTCCAGCGGTTCGGCGCGCACCTACTTTTTGCCGGTTCAGCGCATCGGGGCCACCCTCATGTTGCCAGCTCCGAGCCTTCGGCGCCTGCAATCCTGCGCGATCTGGGCCTCTCGAGCGACCTGGCACTCATCGTGGCTCGGACCGCGGAGCTCGCCGAGCTCACTCTGGTCCGGCAACTGCTGGCGGCGCACAGCTTCCTTCGTACCCGGGGCCTGGAGTCAGAGCTGGTGATTTTCAGCGAACAGCGATCCGATCAGGACGAGAACCTGAACGAGCCGATACTCGAACTGGTGCGCTCGGCAGGCCGCGGCGAGCTGATGGGCAAGCGCGGCGGCATTCACCTGATCGAACAGGAACGGATCACGGACGAGGAAACGATGGTCCTCGAGGCAGCGGCATGGGTTGTCCTCGACGGCTCGCGAGGGCCTCTTGATCGTCAGATTGACCGCGGCGAATGGTTTCGCCCACTGGCCGAGGCGGCGCGATGGCCAGAGCCTCCATGCCACTGGGACGATGAACCAGTTCGCTTGCCGGATGGTTTGCTCTTCCCCAACGGTCTGGGTGGTTTCACGGCTGACGGCCGAGAATACTGCATCCTGATCGGCCCCCAGAATGCCGGGGCCGGCCAGCACGACGGCCAGCCCAATCAGAGTACAAACCGGCATCCGCTCTTGCCTCCCGCGCCCTGGATCAACGTCATTGCCAACCCGAAATTCGGGTTCCTCGTCTCCGAGAGTGGCGCGGGATGCACGTGGGCGGAAAACAGCCAGACCAACCGACTCACGACCTGGAGCAACGATCCAGTCACGGACCCGGCCGCGGAGGCCGTCTACCTCCGTGATGAGCAGACTGGCCAGGTCTGGTCCGCAACGCCTCTTCCTGTCCCGTCTCACGATCCCACCCTGGTTCGACACGGTCAGGGCTACACCATCTTCGAGCGGAACACCCACGGAATCGCGCACGAGCTGACTCTTCTCGTGCCGGTCGATGACCCGCTCAAGCTGATCCGGCTGCGCCTGCGCAACACCGGGCCCGGACCGAGACGCCTCTCGGCGACTTTCTTCGCCGAATTGGTTCTGGGATCGAATCGTGAACACTCAGCGATACACGTGGTGACGGAGCTTGACCCTGACACCGGCGCACTCCTGGCTCGCAACGCCTTCCGAGAGGATTTCGGCCGCCGCGTGGCCTTCGCGGACGTGAACCGGCGTCCCACGATGGTGACTGCCGATCGCGTGGAGTTTCTGGGCCGGCATGGCTCGACAATCAACCCTGCCGCTCTCGAGCGCGTGGGGCTCTCGGGACGCACCGGCCCGGGCTTCGATCCTTGCGCGGCGATTCAGGTTCAGTTCACACTGGGCCCCCGGGAATCCACCGAACTCGTCTTCATCCTCGGCGAGGCGGACGACCTCGAATCAGCGCACGAACTGATTCGAAGGTACTGGGAACCGGGCCAGACGGCAAAGGCTTTCGCGGACACGACGCGGCACTGGGGTCGTCTCCTCCAAACCATCGAGTTTCACACACCCGATCCCGCTTTCGACCTCCTCATGAATCGCTGGTTGCTTTATCAGGTGATCAGTTGTCGCCTCCGAGCCAGGTCGGCATTCTATCAGTCGGGGGGCGCGTATGGGTTTCGCGATCAGCTTCAAGATGTGATGGCCCTCGTGCACACGGCGCCGGAGCTCGCCCGGGAACAGATCCTCCGCGCGGCGTCGCGTCAGTTCGTCGAAGGAGACGTGCAACACTGGTGGCACGCTCCCGCGGGAAGAGGTGTCCGGACCCGGATCGCCGACGACCTCCTCTGGCTGCCGTACGTGACCACGCACTATGTCTCGGCCACCGGCAATGCATCGATTCTCGATGAAGTGGTGCCCTTTCTCGAAGCGCCGTCACTCGAGCCAGACCAGGAAGATGCGTTTGGCATGCCGGTCGTTTCCCCGGAATCCGGTTCGGTCTACGAGCACTGCATCCGGGCCCTCGAGCGCGCGACCCGGCTCGGGCCACATGGCCTGCCGCTCTTGGGAGGCGGCGACTGGAACGATGGAATGAACCGGGTGGGCATCAAGGGGAACGGAGAGAGCGTCTGGCTGGCCTGGTTCCTGGCTGACTGCTTACGCACGTTTGCCCGGATCGCGCGTGATCGCGGGGAAATCGGGCGAGCAGACCGATACCGCAAGCAGGCCGATGCGCTCTGCGCAGCCGTCGAGACACACGCTTGGGATGGATCGTGGTACCTGCGTGCGTTCTTCGATGATGGAACGCCTCTAGGCTCGGCTCAGGGGGATGTGTGTCAGATCGACTCGATCACTCAAGCATGGGGAGTGCTCACGGCGGCCGCCGAGCCGGCGCGGGGCCGGAAGGCAATGCAATCTGTCGTTGACCGTCTGGTTCGACAGAAGGAGAGACTGATTCTGCTGCTTGCTCCCCCCTTCGATGATGGGCCGCTGGACCCAGGTTACATCAAGGCATACCCGCCAGGCATTCGCGAGAACGGCGGTCAGTACACGCATGCCGCAACCTGGGTGGTGCGGGCGACCGCCAACCTCGGCCAGGGAGACCTCGCCTTCGATCTCTTCCAGAGCCTGAACCCAGTTCTACACTCGAGCAACCAGAAGCGCGTGACTTCCTACAAGGTCGAGCCCTACGCCGTCGCTGGCGACGTGTACAGCCTTCCGCCGCACGTCGGCCGCGGCGGCTGGACCTGGTACACGGGAGCGGCTGGCTGGCTCTACCGCGTCGGGCTCGAGTCGATCATCGGACTTCACAGGTCAGGCGACTTCCTGCGCCTGAATCCATGTTTTCCACGAGCCTGGAAGACCTGTCAGATCGCGTATCGTTTCCGGTCAACAACCTACGCGATCCTCTTCGAGAACCCACTGGGCCTGGAGGGAGGTGTGATCGAGGTCTGGCTCGACGGCCAGCTTTGCCAGCCACCCACAATTCCCCTCGTCGACGACCAGCACGATCACCGGGTTCGTGTGCTTTGGGGGAATGTGTGAAATATTCTTGACATTTGTTGAGCATTCCGGTCGCCTGACTGACGGACCCGGGAATCAAATCGTGCCGTCGCGATCTGCTCGGTGAGGCCGAGAGGTCGGCTGACGGCTGCGCAAAAGCCCTCTCATCTGCAAGTGGCTGACAGGAAGCGAAGCGTTCTTGATCATGCGCATCAGTTTATTTTCCACTACCTGCGCAGGCCGCAAGGCCGACCGCTCGTCAACAACGAGGGCCTCTTCACGCGGGCCTGTCGTCAACATGTCAGTCGCCGATACCCGGCGGTGAGAGCGGATGGTTTCAGCCTCAAACGACCTGTTGGGCACGGTCGACCGACTCAATGACGTCCTGAGAGGAGATCGCACAGCCTCAGATTGTTTCATGGATGCAACTCCCTTCCTCTCCGTCCTGAAATTCAAACGAGGAAAATACAGCAAGAACTGCGCCGAAGTGAGAATGACGAGTACTTTTTATTGTATCTTCATCTGGAAGACTGTTTCATGAAGAGTTAACCCTTGTTGAACAACTCTGTAGCTTCTCCTCAACTGGTGCGGTTGATCTCTTGCTTCCCCATCAAGTACGCGATTTCCCGCTGATTCGTGGGATGAGGAAGAAAAAAACCTTCCCCGCACTGGCGGTCGCTCTATACGATCTCAGGATCGAAGCAACGTTCCGCTCTGGCATCCGACATGCTCACCACCGGTTCTGGTGGCTGACATAAGGTCGACCTCGATTGCAGGGACAAGACGGAACCGAGAAGGATCGCCACTACACGCGGGGAAGAGGGACCACATGGAAACCGGAGGGGTGAAGGGAATCTGGCGCGAGTTGCGTCAGATCGGCCGGCGCGGCCGCCAGGTCTGGCGCCTTGTCCCCAGACGACATCGCTGGGCCTTGGGAGGCGCGCTTGTGATCATGTGCCTCGCCAGCGCCGGCAACACGGCGATCGCCGTGTTCCTGGGCAAGCTGGTCGACTCGGTTGATCCGGGCCGCCATCAGGGCCTCTCGACCGATCAGATCTTGCAGGGGGCCGCGTTCTACCTGGGACTCATCGGCGTCTCCTACGTCCTGCGCGAATCGATGAACGTGCTCCGCCGGTACATGGTGGAAAACACCTGCACTCGCATAAATAAAGACATGTCAATCAGGCTTATATCTCATCTCATGAAGGTGGACCTGTCGATCCTGGCGCAGGACCAGGTGGGAACGCTTTACGGGCGCATCACCCGCAGCGCCGATGGCTTCGTGCGGTTCCTCCGGATCAGCTTTCTCGACTTCGTCCCCGCGCTCTTCACCGGCGTCTTCGCCGTTTCCGCCGCGCTCTCCAAGCAGCCCTGGGTCGCGCTGGCAATGCTCGGCGTGGTTCCCGTTTCCCTCTCGCTGAC